>JAATVN010000208.1 GCA_014523595.1 Nitrososphaerales archaeon TH5888
ATTTAGATGCTACTATCTAAAATAGATTGAATTGGACTATTATATAGAAAAATAATTTTTGAAATTTTCATACTAATATTGTAAAGAACTACTTAAAGTCAATATTATATCAAAATTATTCAGGTTAGGATATTGGTTCAAATTCAAAGCATTCATGCAAAATTAGTATTGTCATTGATTTCATTGTTGTTACTTGCTTTAGTAACTGATTCTGGATCTGGATCATTTTTACAAAAAGGTCTAGCAGCATCAGATACACGCATTGTTGCATCTGGGGATTGGCACTGTACTAGCGACGCTCAAAAAGCAGTAAATTTGGCAAAGAGTATGAATCCTCAATTAATATTGGGACTTGGAGATTACTCTAGCGAGAAAACAAAAGATTGCTGGGTTAATCTTATAAAACCAGTGGCTTCTATCACAAAAATCGCTCTTGGCAATCACGATGATCATTATGACGGCTTGGCTGATTCATATCTCAAACATTATGGACTTTCAAAACAGTTCTACTCTTTTGATAGTAAAAATGTACATGTATTGACTATGGCTACAGAAGAAGAATTCGAGGCAGGCTCTGAGCAATACAATTTTGTAGTAAACGATCTTAGGAAGGCAGCGAATAACCCAGACACTAAATGGATAATAGTGACCATGCATCATCCTATTTATTCTTCACCTAACGAATGCAACCTCTCAGACTGTCAGGGGGACGAAGAATTGAGTAAAACATATCATCCACTGTTTGATAAATATGGAGTAGATCTTGTCCTGCAGGCTCATGTACGTAATTATCAGAGGAGCTTTCCATTAGATTTTAATCAAGAGTCTCCATCAAAACCAATTGTAACAAGTACTAACAAGGGAGAATACAAGAATCCCGATGGTATAATTTTCGCCATAGTAGGAACCGGCGGTGGGGAATTGAAACATGATCTGGATGGCCAATCTTCTTTTGTGGCATATCAGCAGGATTCAAAATTCGGTCTCCTTGACATGCACTTTTCGGAAAATAAATTGGATGCTAAATTCGTTGCTATTGATGGTTCTACAATGGATCAATTTAGTATAGCAAAGCAGGCAAAGAAGGCAGTAATTGAACGGATCAGTGATGATGCGTTTAGTGATACTAACGTAAAACAAGTTTCAGATGAGCAGGTAACTAAAGCTAAACCACTAGCACAACAAGAAGTAACACAAGATAAACCAGCCATTACCTTCAAGCTCGATGAAGGCGCAACAACTGATACTAAAGCAAAACCATTAGCAGACCAAGCAAAAGTACAAGAAGACAAACCATCTATTACCTTCAAACTTGACGAAGAAGCAACAACTGATACTAAAGCAAAACCATTAGCAGACCAAGCAAAAGTACAAGAAGACAAACCATCTATTACCTTCAAACTTGACGAAGAAGCAACAACTGATACTAAAGCAAAACCATTAGCAGACCAAGTAGAACAGGAACAAGACAAACCGGCAATGACAGCAAAACTCGGCGATGATCCACCTACGGATGACAAACCAATATCTCTAAGTGAAGAAAAAGTAGATTTAAGCGAAAAAGAGAAATCCGCACCATTTCAAAGTAGCGACAATGTGGACAAATCGCATGTTCAAGACTTACTAGAATCATCGGAAAATAATAGTCCTATTGATGATGAGGTTTCTGACTCTGACAAAGTAAAGTCAATCGATACTAATCAAAGGGATCCATTTGCTTCCCTGAACTAATCATCCTTTACTATGTCAGCGTTCCACTCCATTTATCCTGGTGGATGTACAAGCACTCAATAAGATACTCAACAAAAGTTACTTAAGAGACTGTAAATGGAAGAGAGGATATGGCAGGAATTAATTATGATCAGGCTGCACTACTATTTACTGATAAAGACAACTATATTGAAGCTTGCAAATGCAACTTCGTAGCGAAACAAAATGAAGTGAAGTTGAAGCACTAGAATTTAGGTGGAAAACTCAGACCTGAATTAGCGACATGAATTGTCTTACACTATGAAAGATCTCAACATCCAGGCCATTTTTTCATGTTCTTCCATTTTTTCCGTTAGAAAGTTAGCGGTAGCTTCATCGTTTAGGTCTTGACACTCCTTGATATTTTTTCTAAGTGTCTTGATTATGGTCTCATGGTCTGATAATAGGTTCCCTAACATAGTATCTGCGTCAGGATATGAACCGACATCTTCCCCGATTTGGGAAGAATTTATGAATTCTTTCAACGTAGCCCTTGTCTTGCCACCAACAGCCCTTACTCTTTCGGCGATTTCATCAATTGAAGCTGATATCAATTCATACTGTCCTTCAAAAAACTTGTGGAGATCGTTGAATCTTGGATCCTCTACATTCCAATGGTAATTTCTTGTCTTTGTCAAGAGAACATACTCATCTGCCAAATCGTCATTCAAGATATTGGCAATCTTTTTTAAATTCTCACGAGGAATTCCTGTATCTATGTCCAAAATATTAACTGTCTTCGATTTAGATTTGTTCACACCATTTATTGGTATACAAAGTATAAATCGGTTCAGAGAATCAGTCTTTTATTTAAGTTAATTTATACACTCTGATATTAATGGCATTTGAGAATCCTGACACTATCATTCGCTTTCTTGCCGGATTACTGATTTCTACAGTCGTAATTTATCTTGTCACATTCATTTTAGGACAAAGAAGAAGTATAAAACTAGCCATATTTGCTTCAATTATAGGAACAATAGTATATGAAATTGCTTATTATATTCTAGGACACGGCTTCATTTCTACAGTGTTAGGGGGAATAGCTTGGTTATTGGCCCTAAAAACCATCTATAGAATGGGTTGGTTAAAATCGTTGATAGTCGCAGTGATTATTTGGATTATCACATACATTATTGAAAGCTTCTTGCCTACGGCTACAGGTCCTCTCTAACAGAGATCCAGAATGCATCTTCAAAAATTGAAGGGTCGAACGGGCCTACAATTTATTATTCTGAAATTCAAGTATAATTTCTCCAACTAACCAGCTATCTTATTTCTATCTCTTTTTCAATCGTAAAATAGTACTGTATGGTACTACCTTTGAGTTGCCCCATTCATCCGTCCTGTAGAATACCCTGATGGGAAAGTCCAAAATTTATCGCAGTATTTGTATGTCATAAGTCTTTTATAAAGAAAAATATATATATTGTAATACACATTACATAATGTCAGGTGATATGCAAAATTGTGGAAAGATCCATGGGGATTTAGAGATAGATTTTTTGAACAGATAGATAAGGAATTTTCAGACGCAGAAGATATGCTGAACAGAATGTTCAAAACAGTAACTGAAACTGGTATTGCCGGCTCACAGACAC
>JAATVN010000209.1 GCA_014523595.1 Nitrososphaerales archaeon TH5888
ATTCTGTTTTGTAAAGTTTCGCAGTGCCGCCACGTACGAATGATGTTTCAACTTGACCAATAGCTCTAATGGTTAGTAATTTCCTTATGTAATAATATGCACTTTGTTCATAAATCCTGAGTTCCTTTGCGATTTGAGCCGGATACATAGGACGACCTGCCAATAAATTTACAATTTTCCACGCTATGGGATTTGATAAAATACGTATTTCACTTGGTTTTTCGAGAATTAGAATTTCCTTCGTAAATTCATTTTCATCCAAAGAATACACAAGGCTTTTCCTATTCATCAATCAATGATTGGTTAACTATTATATATTAATCTTGTCCGGTATGTAAAGTAGCATAATATGGTAAAATCTGTTTTGCTTTTAAGAGGCGCATTATTCTTTAAAAGCGTTATAATTTTTTTTGTAGTGGTAACTTGTGATGTTAGTAATTATTTTAAACCAAATTAAATTGTAGAATAGTGTTATGTGTTCAATAATTGGATACAAGGGCAATGAACACGCATCTTCCATATTAATTGAAGGCCTCAAAAAGATGGAATATAGAGGATACGATAGTGTGGGTATTGCGACCATTAAATCAGGGAAACTCTTGATGCGTAAAGGAGTCGGTAAAGTTGCAGAAGTCAACAAGTCCTTAAGACTTGATGAATTACCTGGTAAATTAGGAATTGGACATACGCGTTGGGCAACGCACGGAGGTATCGTTGACTGTAATGCACATCCTCATCTTGCCTGTAACTCAACCATTGCTGTTGTGCATAATGGCATAATTGAAAATTATGATGAACTGAAAGATGAACTGCACAGGTCGGGTCATGAATTCAGTAGTGAGACTGACAGTGAAGTTATTGCTCACCTTTTGGAGGAGTATTTTGAGATTACTAGAGATATTCAATTATCCATGATCTTTACATGCAAGCGATTAGTAGGTTCCTTCGCATTTGTCGCAGTATTTAACTCATCAACTTTGTGTGGGGCTAGATATGATGAACCACTTATAGTAGGAGTTGGTAAGGATGACTATTTTCTGTCTAGTGATATTCTAGGATTTTTGAATTACACAGACCGTGCAATTTTTCTTGATAATCGTGATATAGTCGTAATCAACGATAGTGATATCTCTTTTTTCAATTTTGATGGAGATAGAATTTCAAGAAAAATAACACAAGTTGCTTGGGAGTTTGGTGATGCTGATAAAGGAAAGTATTCCCACTATACATTAAAGGAAATTCATGAGCAGCATCAAACAATAGTAAAGAGCATGGAACAAGACAAGAAGAATTTAGAGAAATTCTGCGATATCATAACAGGTGCCAAAAATATCTATATCACTGGAAGTGGAACAAGTTATCATTCTGCATTACTAGCAAAACAAATTTTTTCAAAATCAAAGATTCACGTTGAAACTATAATGTCAAGTGAATTTCAATATTCATCTGATTTGTTAGACGAAAATTCAGTCCTACTGGCGATATCTCAAAGTGGTGAAACTGCTGATGTAATACAATCTGTAAAATCTGCAAAGAATATGGGAGCTAAAGTACTCTCGATAGTTAATATTCCGACTTCCTCTATTGCTAGATTGAGTGATTCTTTTCTGGAAGTTAACTGCGGGCCTGAAATAGGCGTTGCTGCAACCAAGAGTTTCACAAGTCAAATTGCGCTGTTGTACTATGTTGCAGACATAATCGGTAGAAAATCAAATGGAATATCCACAAGTAAGGAGCTTTTGACTACAACAGTAAGTCAGGTACTAGAACTGGATTCGCAGATTGAAAGTGTTGCAAATCAGATAAAAGGTTCAAAAGATGTCTACATACTTGGTCGATCTCTACATTTTCCGATATGTCTAGAAGGAGCTCTAAAGATTAAGGAATTGTCGTACATTCATGCTGAGGGAATGGCTGCTGGTGAATTAAAACATGGTCCCTTAGCACTAATAGATAACAATAGCATAGTAATAGTCATTCATCCAAATGACTCTACCTATATTGATACATTATCAAACATTCATACAATAAAATCAAGAGGCGCAAAAATAATTGGCATTTCAAACAAGAAGAATGAAATATACGATTACCAAATAACCATTCCAACGATAAGTGAATTCCTCTATCCACTGATCGAAGTAATTCCACTGCAGCTTTTGGCTTATTATCTTTCTATTTGTAACAATGCAAATCCTGATTATCCGCGTAATCTTGCAAAATCTGTCACAGTAAAATAATTTAGACTAAAGTTGAATTCAATACGAACTTAAAGGCAACCACTATTTTATCACACCATAATATTTTCAATATTCCTTTCATATTCTTCTTCAATATTTCTTAAAAAAGTATCTCTATCAAGGGATCTATTTAATTTCAATAGTAATGCAATTAAGGTACCACCCGATCCTACCCCCTCCTTTACGACACCCTTGTCATACATTATTAGTCCATTTTTTGTTGATTTGCCTAAGCCCGGATTTACCGATAAAATGGGAATATCTGGAGAAATTGTCCTTACTAGAAATTCTAGGTCTGAATTTTCATCTTTGGTAACATAGGAAGTTGTCCCTATGCAAATTCTATCAAAAGATACTTTCAGAGAAGACATGAATGCAAGAACTGCAGCCATCTGAGTACCCCCAGCAAGCATTACCCTAGATTCTGATTGAATGATACCCGTTGCAATTCCGGCTACAGCCGGTATCATTGGATCCCCAAGCAATGATATTATTTTGAAGGGATCTATCAAATCTGATATTTTTTGATTCTTGATGGCTTCTTGCACTACGCGGATTTTTAGATCGTGTGGATTGTTTGGCATACTACTGCTGATTTTGTAATTTGCATCAATTCCAAATCCTGTCAATACTCCAAGAGCTGTAGTTGTTCCACCAGGAATGCTTTCTCCTAGAACAACCAAGTCATTTGACTTGGATAGTTGCTTGCCCAGTATTTTGCCATATTCAAATGCCTGATGGGTCTCAAAGAGTTCTAGGGCTGCCTCATATTGGATGTTTTTGCCGTGGTTAATTCCAAATGAAATAAATGGAATTTTAGGATCAATTTTAGAACCAGAATTTACCACCAAGCATGGTATTTTTCCAAGTAACAGTGCTGTTCTGGTCAATAATGCAGGTGTCGGTATCCCATCAGGGGTTGCAGGTACTCCAGAAATTGAAAAACATTTTCCATAATATAGAAATTCAGAATCTGCTGCCGGTGTATACTTAATTAGATCAGGGTTTGCTCCTGCAAATGTTATGCCTGGAATCTGACTAGTTTCTGTATATGATATAACACATACAAAAATGGGGTTTGTGGTAAGAAACTTTTCAATTACGTTACCCTTATGGGAACATGCTATATTAAATTCTTTAGACATGTCCTATTACTCATTGACAATGTATTTCAAGAACGCCTCTTTGGTTTTGAAATTAAGCATTGGATTATTTGTTCTTTCATTTAGTATTGTTGATGTTGGCGTGAGACCGTAATTGTGACCAGGGTATACTACCAATGAATCATCTAAATTTGCAACTTTAGCTAGACTATCGTACATCTCTTCGGGACTACTCCCAGGAAGGTCAACCCTGCCAATGTTTCCTACGAATATAGTATCTCCTGTGATTATGGCTTCTTTATTTACAATTAAGCAAATGCTATCTTCCGAATGACCTGGGGTATGCACAACCTCTAGTTCGACATGTCCACTATTAATAATCTCCTGGTCCCGTACTGATCTGTCTTTTTTGTGAGTAGATTTTTCATGTTGGATTATCTTAGCTTTTGTAATCTCAGCAACGTGATCGTTTCCTAATATATGATCAAAATGTGTATGGGTATTTATGATGTATCTTGCAGAAATCCTATTTATCTCTAAAAATTCAAAGATTTTTTCAAGATCCCATGAAGGATCTATGATAACTCCAATGTTATTTTGCTCATCATAGACAACATACGAAAAATTTTGCATATTGCCTACCGGAATCTGAGCAATTCTCATAATCAGACGACCCCTTGTTCCGCCTCAATTGGAATTCCAATTTTCTCAAGATGAACCTTACCTGTATAATCTTTCTTTGCTGTTAGGCCTTTTTTGATTCTATGAAAAGTAACAGTAGCATTAGCTTTGACACATTTTTCGTGAAATGTTCCATCATTTGGATCAAGTCCCGAAGGAATATCAACCGCGACAACATACGCGTTTGAAGCGTTTACTAAATCGATTGCTGACGAGAAAGGTTCCCTTATTTCTCCTTTTATCCCAGTACCAAAAATACCATCAATAATTATGTCCGAGTCAGGTATCTTGTTCTTTGCCAACTCGAGAACATGCGGTCCTGTGAGAATTTCTATTGATTTCATCTTTCGAATAATCGACCAGTTGAGCGTTGTTTCTTCAGTCTTTATATTCTTCGTATCACCTAGAAGTACTACCGTCATCTCGATTCCATATTGGGCTGATAAGTGTCTTGAAGCGACCATAGCGTCTCCTCCGTTATTCCCAGTCCCGCAAAGAGAAATTATTTTTTTACCCGCAAGGTTAGGTCCTTTTTCAGACAGGATAAAGTCCGCCAGTCCATGGCCTGCGTTTTCCATCATCATTAATTTTTTCATGCCAAAAATAGCATGTGCGTTATCTTCAATAATATACATTTGTTCAGAAGTAATAGGTTGTTCTTCTGTGGTCATGAATTGTTAGATGTATAAACGAGAAATAAAAATTATGAGCTATAGAACTGAATTTATTCAAAAAGGCATGAGGTAGTCTTTTAGGAAACACTTCCTCGGCTGGCTATTTCTTATTTCATAGGTATTACCATCGTAAGTACATTTTATGATTGGCAGGTCTTTGATTTTAGAATATCTATCTGCTATCTTGTAGTATTCTTGTAACTTTCTGTGCGTATAAACTGTTTTTCCTTCTTCTCTTATTCTTCTTTTTTGCATAAATTTAAAGGCCAAGATAACATGGGCAGTTTTGTAGACCTGAAACATGTCTCTTATTTGAAAACATCTTTGGATTTGATCAGACGGAACATAAAGGCTATCTGCCGTGCCAGATTTAGCTTCTATCGACAAGAATATCGATTCTTTGTTATTTACGGCGATAATGTCTGGTAAGTTTGCACTAGAACCTCCTAAACGTCTTGCACTCCAAACACTGCCATTTAGTTTTTGTACCAGCACATGCTCAAAACTATACCCCCTATTTCTTCTAATCCTATTTAGTCTGGTGTAAACATGTTCCAAACCGTATTCTATTTTTCTTTTATTAGCAGGTACGAGTGTCTGGTAGGTCTGTGTCTGATACACCAAGATATTTTGCATTCCACGTACTAGTATTTAATTCAGAAAGTATGAAACTTTTGAACAAACATGTTTCGAAATATTATACAAGAGTTATTCTAAATTATATTTTGGTGACCATTTCAAATAATTATTAAATATATTGGCAATAATCATCTTTCTTGATGTTATCGAATGTTCAAACTGATGTAGAGGAAATCAATAAAAAATTCAAGGATATAGAGGAGAGAAGAAATGCCATTATTAAGGGAACTCGTGATGCCACAATACTCTGCAGTAAAGCAATAGTCTCCATGCACTCTCATAAGAAAAATGAATCAACAGAGTATATCGAAAAGGCCAAAAAATTATTGAAACAATTTAAGGAACTGGGAAAAGATGATCTTCAAAAATACTTGTACATTGCAGAGCAGGAATTTGTTGAGGCATACTGTCTTTTTTCAATTGCTGAAAACTCTGTTATTCCAGGCAAAAGATCACTTGAAGTATCCGATACTTCATACGTTATGGGACTCTTGGACTGTATTGGGGAAATAAAACGAATGATCATCGACAAAATTAGATCTGAAGGTACCTCAAATGTAAATGCATTGTTTGAGTTAATGGACAAAATTTATGGTACAATATATCCTCTGGCGGTATATGATAACTTAATGCCAGGATTAAGGAAGAAATTGGATGTATCGAGAATTCTTATTGAAAATGTTAGGGCAATAATAACGGAGGAAAAGCGGAGAACAATAATGATAGAAAAGATAGAAGAATTTGAAAAAAAGATTATGGGTTCAGAAAATACTAAACGCGAGTAACGATTACGCGCATCCCATCTTAATGAATGCATCTGACATGAATTTGGTTAATCCCTTCTGCCATTCAGGAAAGTCTCTTGGATTTGTAGGATAATTATGGTAATGATTTACTAA
>JAATVN010000032.1 GCA_014523595.1 Nitrososphaerales archaeon TH5888
ACTTAATTCGCCCTTAAACATTCTTATTTTAAATTCATAAATTGATCCTTTTAGAAAGTCGGCAATTTTCAAATTTTTAGGGACATCCAAGCCTTCTATTATGGTACGTCCATCAGAGAGGGCTTCATATATCTGTAAATCGATTTTATATGCATCTTCGTAGACAGCCAATATGTATCCCGATCTAGTTAGTATTTCTGGATTCCCGAATTGCACTGACTTAATTTCGTCTTCAGCCCAATTTGGTAGAGATCCATCATCTCCTGGCTGGCCGTCCTTCGTGCTATTGCTAGAAACTTGCGCTTTAGACCTTGGCATGACTAATCTTACAATGATGTACCACTATTGCTTTCTAAAAAACTTTGCAGATAAAGATCATTGGGTTAGAACTAAATAAAATTGATAAACGACGATAGAAATGAATTGATAATTGAATAGGAATTAGTAGCTAGTCCAAAAAATATCTGCATCTTTTTAACAGAATTATTTTTATCTCCAATGTCATTTGGTAATTTATTAGAGTTAACAATTCTTGAATTCAAATCTATATCCAATGTGATAATGTTCTAATTTATTGTGATAAGGTGTATAACATCAGGCTGCATCATGGCTGAATAAAACCTTTAATGTCCAAGGACTTATAGTCATTGAGGTTGACAATCAACAGAATTTATGATCATCTCAACACGGTTCGCAATATGCCTGTTGAAGGGTTGATGGAGCCCTCGATTATAATATCTAAGGATGAACCGTTATCAAAAATTATCAGTACTTTAATTGAAACTGATTCTTACGACGTTTTCATAGAGTTATCAGGAAAAGTAGCAGCCTTGAATATTAGGGATATTATAGGAGCCAAAGATATCAAAACAACAAGACCGTCTTTAGTTGGAAAAATAATTCCAGAATTGAATAGAAAAAGTGTAGTTGGCGAAGCGGCAAGAATAATGAGTCATTACAGGATGAGAACCCTACCTGTAGTTCAAAATGGACAGGTCGAGGGCCAAGTTTCAGCTAGGCGAATTGTTGATTTGATAAATAAACAACTAGTAGGAAATAAACTAAAAATCAATGCATCCAACATTATGACAGGCGATCCCCTGGTTATAGATTCTCACAAAACTGTATCCGCGGCCATGTCCATTATGAAAAGAAGAAGAATTGATCATCTGCCTGTAGTTGATAACGGTCTCTTGGTTGGTATCATAACGTCATCTGACATCATGAAGGTAATGTCACCTACTGAGCGGATAGGTAAAAAGTCAATAGGTATAAACAACGCTGAGGATAGACTTTCCATTGAAGTCTCTGGTTTGGCAAACGATGATGTAATAACTACTAGCGTAGACGAAAGTCTCCAGGGTGTCTGTGATAGAATGATAAGTGCGGGTTCCAGCTACTGTATAATTAAAGTATGGGATGAAATCCAAGGAATTATTACTTATAGAGACATAGTTGCATTATTGGGCGAAAAGATAGAGGAAGATATTCCAATGTTTATTGTTGGTCTGCCTGATGAACCACTTGATGCAGAGCTTGCAAAGTCTAAATTTGCAAATATTACCAAATTCATGCGAAGAATTCATCCTGATATAGAACAAGCTCGTTGCCATATTAAATTAAGAAGGGTCTTGGGATCAAGGAAGAGATACGAAATTGATGTACATGTTAGATCCACTCATGGTAACATTTCATATACCAACGTCGGGTGGGACTTGGCAAAGCTTTTTGATGAAATGAATCACGCCCTGAAAAAAAGGGTTGCCCACAAAAATAAAATAAATCTTTAATTTCTTTGTATGTGACGCAATGAAGGATAATCAAGCCTCTCGTCAGTAACTGTCGTATATTGAGTTAAGTACACAATTTTTCATCCAACCCATATAGATAAACATTGGCCAATTCATCTCTAATTCTTGTTGAGTGGACCTTTATTGCATTTTTAAGCTCTCCTCCATCAATTCCTGCTCCTTCTATTCCAAGTACATTTTTTGAACCGATTTTATCACGTTGAGGGACGAATTGATCTCCTGGATAGGGTTCAAGCGTAACTCTCTCCTCTCCTAGCAACCCAAGATCGCGAACAGAATTCGACATAATACGTCCTCCATCATTCAGAATCATGTCAATACCATATGACCGTCTGATTTGAATCATGGCTAAATACATGTCAAATTCTTTACCTGTTATAACATAATTAATTAAATCTGATTCGGGAAGGAACCTTGACGCATACTCATATCCTGATTCGTTTGTCAAGAAGACCACTTTGATTCCATTTTTGGGATCAAGAATTTTTATGTGATTTTTCTGACAGAGATTGGCAAATTTGAGTCTACGAAATGTTTTGTCAGATCTGGCCACAACAAATTGATGGAACATTGATTTTGTACCTATTTTATCTCTTAGCTTTGTAAGGTCCTCGTAGATATTTGGGTTTGATTCTTTTATAGCATTTCCAAAAAATTGCCAATTCCAAATCTGTTCTCTGTTGACAACAAGATTGTCTGCAGAAATCATCATAGCTTTTGTACCCAACAAGATTCTATGAGTCGATGCAAAGATACTATCTCCCAATTTTCTAATGCCGCCGGTTAGAAAAAGAACACCACCACCGGGCCTATCGATAATCTTGTAAATGTAAATGCCTTTTCCACTTTTCCCTGTCCTTGCTGCAACATAACTTGTGGCTTGATACGGCACCTTCATCTTACTGACATAGTCAGAAGAAGCACCGATTACTATCTCTGGTATAATTTCACCCAGATAATCGAGTCCAAAGTCATTTGAAGGTGATATAACCTTTAAGCCTCGATTAATAAAATGATGATAGAGTTCTTTTGAGATTAGTCCATTGTCTAATAATAATGATATTTGTCTCCTATATCTCGAGGCGGTAGATGCCATAGAACAAGTTATCACGGAGATATATTATGTTGTTTTAGGAACAACTAGAGTAATTAAGAAAATTCATAAATCTCTTACCTTTACCAGAAAACAATTGATAGAAATTTCAAATGTTCTACTCCTTTTAGCTTTAATCTTGATAGTAACTGTTTCCTCGATTACCACTCTCAATGCACTTGAGTCACTAGATAAGGGTGCATATATCGACAACATACGATTCATTCAATATCTGGACGGAAATACAGCTCTACGCGAAATTAGATCAGGGAATCTTGACACGTACTACTTTAGAATGCCTTTAGAAACAGTAGCATCTATTTCAAATGATAGTAATGTGAAAATATACGAAAAAAATGCAGGTTCATTCTCCTTCCTTTTAAATCCTGCACCATCAAAGAATCCAAACATTTTGAATCCATTCCAATTCAAAGAAATTCGTTTTGCAGTAAATTACTTGATAAATCGTGAATTTATCGTAGATGAAATCCTAAATGGCTATGGAAGGGTCC
>JAATVN010000210.1 GCA_014523595.1 Nitrososphaerales archaeon TH5888
GGATGATGAATTTATGGCATCAGCACGAAAGACTAGGGGCATAAAGTTTGATTACGATATGACGCTGAACGACTAAACATATACAGACGTCAAAGAATCAAAAATGTCAAGAAAGCAATTAGTTTACTTAAGAAATAATAAGACAAAAGGTATTAGATATGAGAGTAAAACAACACAGAGATAATACAATTATACCATACATTATAGAAGTCATGGTCTTAAGACTCAGAGAGAAAGAGGCATTATCGTATTTGAAAGACAGAGGATTCAAGATATCACATGATTTCTATTATAGACTACGCAAGGAAGTACAACAAAATACACATACAAGATTATCATTAATAGCATCAGAAGAGTTCCTAAGTCAACATTTAGAGAGACTGGATACATTAAAGACAGTTCATAATGAATTATGGAATAACTATCATATTGAAAACAACCCTACTAAGAAGTCAAATATACTAATGCAAATAGCAGAACTACAACAATACTTGTCAGCATTCTATGATTCAACGCAATACGTAATGCAGCATGCAGCAAGCATGAAAGTAAAGCAACAACAGCAGCAATGAAATCTCCTTATCCCTTTTACAAGACTTCAAACCCTCTATTATCTGAGCATGCAAATGATTTAGATATTTTCTTAGACAAACCGTTTTGGATATGGGATAAGAAACAACATGATAAGGCCTTTATTGAAACAGAAGGTAAATGCTGTCATGTTGACATATTGGGTAGGCCACAGAAGGACGGACAAGACTATCCTATATTTGACTATGAAAAACTTATCTTTGATGCAGTAGAAAATAATGATTCAGTCTGGATTCTTAAAAGCAGAGGAATCGGGCTTAGTACATTTATGTTGTATTGGATCTCTTGGAAGATTCTAGGTTCATCAGAATTAGATAATGAATCGGTGTTCATAATCAGCGGAACAAGGGAGGAGCATGCTAATTATCTAAAAGAGAAAATGGCTAAACTCTTTGAGCGTAACTTTCCGATACTCAACTTATACACAAAATACACCGAGATGGTATTAAGGCGTACTTGGATCAAAGTCTTTCCAAGTACTCTTAATTCGATTAAAGACGTTCGTGGCTACTCCAGTTCCAAGATAATTTGGGTTGATGAAAGTGCATACATTCCTGAAAATGTACAGGATGAATTAATGGCCGCAATTACACCTTATCAGACAAAGAGTAAAGCCAAGATAATATTATCGAGTACACCTTTCCATCCAAATGATATCATGCATAAAATAGAACTTGATAAAGATTCCAAATATTTCAAGTTAAGGTTACATTATTCTTTGGGAGCCGGAAAGATATATGATTCTAAAGAGATTGCATTAAGAAAGAACGGTGTAGAGTGGAAGCGGGAAATGGAATTACAATGGCTGGGCCGGCAAGGTAATGTTTTCTCAGGCCAACAAATAGAAGAGTGCATCCAATTAGGTGAACAGTATGATACTTCAAAGATACCAGTTTCATTATATACTTTAAAGAGTGTCGGCATTGATCCAGGTTTTAGCAGTAGTTCAACCGGCATTATAGTTTTAGAACATATCAAGGCCGACAACAATAAACATATCATAAGAGTTATTGACAGTCACTTAATAGAAAGAGGACGCTTACATTACAGGCAACCTTCAAGTAAGAATGATCATTCAGGTAGTCATGGCGGCTCATTCAATTGGAATACATTTTGCGACTTGAGCATAGAAGAATTAGGAGAATTATGGAGCAAGGGATATTACAAGAAGGATAATCATTACTACGACAGCGATGGCTATACAATGAGATGGGATGATACTAAGGGCAAACTACAGGCCATTAAATAAAATAAAATGAAAAAAGTATCTAAAGACTACATAATAAGAGAAGCAGGAACAGGGAGAATATACAAGATAACTGAAGATTATAATCCTATTACAAACTACGAACCAACAGAGAAAGAAAAACAAGACTTCCTAAAAAGAGAGACAGCAAGACTAAACGAAGAGAAACAAAAGAAACTCCCAATTAACCAGGTAAGAAGATTAGATAGGGTAATTCGTAATTTAGATGACTACTGATAAAAGTAAACCTATCATAGAAAAGATAGAGCATACACCGGAGCAGAAACAAGAAATTCAGGACATTTTAAACGGTATGCCATTAAAGGAAACTGTAGAAAAATTAGAGGCTAAAGGTTGGAATGTTGATGCATGGTTAAAACGTAAACCCTCTTCAAATTCAAACTATAGAAATAAACTTGTCAGGAAACACTATTATCAGAATGGTATCTGTTGTCACTGTGCAGGATGGCCTGATTATAAAATATTGTTTGATGTAGGTGGCGCATATCTTAAAGAATTCTATTGTGAAAAGTGTTTCAAAGAAAGACAAATTGAATGAATGTGCTAAAACTAAATTCTAACAATTGGAATAAGAGGACCGAGGACCACGTCTTTTATTTTCAATACATTCGTAACATATGCCTTTTTTGTTGATATCTTCCCAGACTAACATAAAACAACGGGAGCAATAAAACGGGATCAACTATAAATATAACTTGTGTCCATAATATAAAAACTTTTAGTGTTTTGTAAGTTTTGTCTCCTGTAAAATGAATAATATTACTTTTCGCAACGATCTAATTTTCATTAACTTTACTGATGCAAATAAAGGCAAACCAAATCAATCTCTGTACTATTAAAATTATGGACTTATCTAAATAAGAACCATGAATGGAAATGAAGATCTGGATGAAAGAAAGTTGTTGGGTTCAGGAGGATATGCCTTTGCAAGGATTACAGAAGAAGAAGAAATCAAGGCCAATTTGGGAATTCCCCAAATATTTTTAGCAAATTTAGGAAGACTGAGTGAGGAGAGGTTTTTGAAATATTATTGTAATGCATGTGGAAGGGAATATGATGGTTCTCCAGTCATTAAATTTGAGACCCCTAATGAGGAATTAGGTCAGGGCGTGATACTTGTAGAAAAAGGAGAATACAAATGCAAGACCTGTGATAACATAATAGCCTTCTACAGAAAGTTCAACAAATAATATTGCAAGTCTAACTTTTACTTCAACAATAAAATGTTTATAATAATTTTGTTTAGTATATACGATTGAACAAAATTGGGAAGATGGGATGACGATTGGCATTATGTTCGTAAAGACAAGAAAAAAAGAGACTGGATCAGGATAGCTCGATATGCCATTTACGGGGGCTTTGCAATTGTCGCTATCGTCGTATTGCTCGTATTTATTCCAAGGGCAGGGTTGACTGTCGAAATATTCGAAACAGGAGAGGATCTGAGCACTATAAGTATAAAAATAAACAACAATAATCTCCATGAAATACACGATGTAACAGTTGCATTCGACAATAATACAGGCAAAAAGCAGATTTACAATTCTATGGCACCATTCAGTTCAATATTCGTTACCCCTGAAAAGGACGATCTAGACTTTCAAAAGATAACTGTAACTGCCGATAATGGAAAGTTACAAACCATAAAGTATAGGTGACAGATTTTTTCGATCAAAATATGAGTTACCGTTTAGTGCTTGCTTCTCTTATTGCCTGACCATACTCCAGACTGGCCTTCTTTCTCATGTATGGTATTAATCTATAATGAATTGAATAGATACTTTTTTGTCTTACAAGAATCCCCTTAACCAACAGTGATACAAAACCACCCGCGACCTTTGACGATTGTATCTTTCTATACTTACAAAATTTATCCCTTTTAGAATGATATTCTTTTAATGTGAAATAGGAACGATTTACATCTAAGATTAGCGGCCAGATAATATTCTCCCAAACCATTCTCCTGTTTTGTGTTGATGACGCGTGCTTACCTTTATGACTTGATTCTTTTTTTAGGCCACTTGCATCTTGAAAAAGCATGTTGTGCGGTTCAATTGACAATTGTTTCTTAGGCACATTTAAACTTGGGTCCTACCATAATCATATTTACTTTTGGAAGAATTAGAGGTGAAACAGGCATTGGATGATTTGGCCAACAAATGGAATGTAGAAGAATCAATATATGATCTTCATTTAGGAAGACGTGATGATGTTTCTGATTCACAATTAGTTGTAAATGAGGTAGTTTTTCACATTCCGTACCTAACAAGAGATAAAACTTTTGTTCTTTGGAGGTGCCTTTGGCCAGACTGTCATAATTGCTGTGAGCGACAGGGAAGATTACCCCTGACCAGAGACGACATTTCATTAATTTCAAATAAAATGGGTTATGATTCAGAATCTGAATTTATCCAAAAGGAAACTAGAATCTCAAGTTGGAATGAAACTTCGACTATGAATAATGTCATTACAACTATCAGCATGATTTCACTAAAAAGAAAAGAAAATGAAAACGAAGATCAAGATGGGAAACCACTACCCTGCAGATTCTTAGATGATTGTGGAAGTTGTAAAATACATCCAGACAAACCAGGCGTTTGCTGGCTCTATCCATTTTCTTCATGGATGGAATCTAGTAATGGCAAGCCTGTGGTGCATGCATCATACCAATTAACGGGTGATTGTCCCGGATTTTACACTGATAAAACCTCACAACCTATGATGGAAATCTTTCAAGAATACTCGAAACGAATTTTCTCGTACAATATGTCAATTCTTAGAACTACAAGAGAAAAATATGGATTCATAAATATTGTCCAATGATTTTGTAAATTGTTGCTTTGAAAATCAAATTATCCTCAATCGTTCCAGATAACACTCGCATTACAACACCTGCATGGTGGAAAGGGATCACCTTTCGATAGAGGCACTATACGTTCGTTTGGCGGTACCGAACATCTATCTTTTCGAATACGTTTCAGAAACGTAGATGCATGCCTCAAGAAATTGAATGAACCGCTATGCGGTGCCAACTCTCCAGTGTGATATTCAATCAATTAATTAGTATATAATTGTCACATAAAGAATATAACAATATCAAATTTCTACGGTTGTTTCATCCTATTCATTGAATCGATGTATGAGTAAATGTTGTGTAGTACTCCTTATTCATGACAGGCACTGGCCTGATGACTAATAGAAGCCCCTATTTTTTGCCAGGACCAATTACCAATATAAGGCTATTAAACAGGCCAAGTCTATCTAGAAACATTTTTATTTAAAAAATAGGGTCTTGACAATAGTTCTATGGTTATTAATAAGGAACTCCTGCAACTCAGAAAAAAAATAGCAGACAAAAGACCAGAGTTTGTAAGACAAGAGAGTTGGAGGTACAAGAAACTTGCACCTAATTGGAGAAAACCCAAGGGAAAAGACAATAAGATGAGAAAGCAGGTATCCGGTGTTCCGCCTTTGGTTAAGGTAGGTTATAAGGGACCTAGAAAATCAAGAGGCTTACATCCATCAGGTTATAACGATATTTTGGTTTTTAATACTAGGGA
>JAATVN010000211.1 GCA_014523595.1 Nitrososphaerales archaeon TH5888
AGAGTCAGAAGCAGAGGTATCATTAGAAGTAGAGGTAGATATAGAGTCACCATAAACTTTAGCTGCTGAGTTCTTGAGATATGTGTAATATTCTGTTGGCATTATCGTTCCATTTTGATTTAATATTAAATTGAAGCTAGCAGTATCTGCATCTTGGTAATCCCATTTCCAGAAAGCTGAGGCGGTTATATTTTCGTTTTCAAATGATTGAAGCATAGCATCTGTGGTTTGCTGGTCTAGACCACTCAGTTGAGGATCTAATTGAAATACTCCATTAACTTGAGTTCTTACGACATTGTTCCATTCGCCGATATAGAGTGGGATACCAGTCAATTCACGAGTTTTCAAGAAAAGGTCAAATCTTTCTTTTTGGTATTGATCTCTGTCTGGAATTCCATAGACACTTATTTTAAACATTACATTTTCTTTATTTGCAGGAGCCATCTCAGCAAGATTTTCTGGTGATAATTGTATAGGACCGTCAAGGTCCACAGGAACATTCATACTATAAACGATAGTTTTGTCTGTCACCGAACGTAGTTCATCGCTCATGAATGAATTAAAACTTCCAATTTTTTCCCATTGATCAGAACTTTCTACATGAGGTTCACTAAGAATTTCATATCCTAAAGTACTGGCATGGCCATCCACTGCAGTAACTACCTTCTTATAAAAGTCAGCTAGCAAGGTCCATGCATCATTTCCTTGGCCATCCTTGATAGTTCCATCCCAGAAATTAGTCCACCATAACTTTGCGACTGGTTGTCCCTCTTTACCTCCACTGTTCATTGGATATAGCTGTGAATTATTGCTAAAGAGAGCTGATGGAAAACCAGTTCCTCTATCTTCTAGCCATGAAGAAGTGTGCCATTGATGATTGTCATAAATGACCTTAATACCATTCTTATCTGCTGCATTAGCCACTTGTTCCAACTCATCCATGAACGCCTGGGGATTTTTCTCATATGCTTCCCAATAGAATAAGAATCTAGCATGATTTAATCCTGCGTCTTTTATCAACTTGAAACTTTCATCGAAATAATTGGAAGGAGGTTGTGCGGTATCATTCCTGTTTTGTTTTTGATCCACATACATACCCTTCATAGCAACGCCGACCAATGGATCGTCCAAAGCAGATGACTGAGCAAAACCAGCATTTACCCCATTTGTCATCATCATGACCAATACAAGAGTTAAACCAAATAAGATAGAATTTGTTTGTCTTAAACTACTCATCACAAGTATATCGAAATCTAGTTTATATATATATTATGAATTACAGCTCCATTATCGAATTTATGACATCAAGCTCGCATAAATTGTTGAGCGTTGGCCCCAAAATTATTATTTGGGAATATAGTTATATCTTTAAAGTGCATATTTGTAACTCTTAAAGGAAGGTAGATGCCAGCAATGATAGGTGATGACTAATCAGGCGAATTATTATAGCCGCAGGATTGATATGTTTATTCATCGCGGTAACGATAATTTCTGTTACGTCTATGCAAGTACCCGACCCTCTTCACTCCACAAGTACAGTATTTGAGGGAAAAATAACAAATGAAAGCAATTCTATTTTATCACTGAAAGATGTACAAAAAGGAAAAAACATATCTATTTCTGTAACGCCTCAAAATTCTTTAGACCTACTTAATGTAAGGATCTTAAATCCAAAAGGGACATTATTACTCGATGTCAACTCATCGCAACCGTTGTTTACTACAATAATTCCAACAATTAGCGGAAATTATACAGCAGTTTTGACCAATCTCAAAAATGAAGAGATATACACAATGAGTATGTTTGGGAGTTCGATCCTTTTTGATAGTAATAGAAATCCAAAAATTGAAATTCAGGTGATTTTTATAGGAGTTATTATCTTCCTAATAGGAATTGGCATATGTATTCTTTGGATAATCTTAGAATTCTTTGAAAGATTAAGATTGAGGACAAGATACAAACAGACATCCTGAAACTAAATTAGTGCGGTTGCAAGCTACATTGAATTCAAACAATGAATCAAATTATAAATTTCTGATTGATATAGTTTGAAAGTACTATATTTCCTGTTCCCTTTATCATTTGGAAATTTCATCTAAATAGAGGTTTTAGTTATGATGCAGTCGCTAAAACCCATACTCAGATAAAAGTACTGCAATTACAAACCTATTTTGTATTCTTTCGTTTAGATTCTTGTATGTGTGCGGTTAATTTTATCACAAGTTTCTTATTGACTTTCTCTCCGTCAATTTTACCTCTTAAAATTGACATACACCTGCCCATCAAAAGACCAATTGAACCCAAACCTTTTTGAGAAATTACCGCCTCGTTTTCTTCAATTATCTTGTTTATCATCTTATCAACATACTCTTCTGTAACGCCTTCAGATCCAAATGAGCTGATGATTTCATCAACAGCACCACCTTCTTTTTTTAACAGCTTTTCAAGTATTATCGGAATAGATTCTTTCGAAATTCTATTTTTATCAAGCTCCACAAACAGATGAAATAGCTCGTCATGACTAAGAATTGAACTGTCATATCCCTCCCTTTCTAAACTAACCAAGTCTTCGGTAAGTTTAGAAACTATGAAAGATGGGTTGATTGAGGTGTGTGAAACTATATTCTCAAATAGAGAGAAGTATTGAGAATCAAAAATATTTTCTGCTAATGTCTTGTTGATACCATATTTCTTGTGGATTTGATCTATGACTACGTTCCAAGGCTGAGGTATGTGTTTGGATAATTCCTTTAACTTGTTTTCATCTATGGAAATGTATGGGATATCTGTTTCTGGATACATTCTCGATGAGCCGGGTCTGGGTCTACTAAATACCGTAACACCATCTAGTCTTACAGATCGTGTCTCAGGAACAACGCCTGAGAAAGCTTTCTTGATTCTATTGGATAGTTCAAGAACTACAGTGTTTAACAATACTGATGGTCCACCAATCAATATAAAAGCGTCATTTTCGTCAATCATTAAAATAGAAGATAATGATTCCACATCTTCGCTACTTATTCCGTAGTTTGGTAATTCATCGGAGTGAAATATACCACCAATTCCATAGGATTTTGCAACTTCGCCCAATTCTCTTCCCAATCTAATTCCTTGATACGGTTCAAAGGACAATATTCCTCTAAAACCCCGCAACACAAACCCCATAAATCTAGAATCACCACTGAGGATCTTTTTTACTACTTTAGAGGAAGACTGATCCATTAAATCAGTAACATCTGTGATATTATCAAGGAATTGTGATTCATCGATTTTACGGCTTTTTAGTTCTTTTGCAATTAGATTTAGCCCATCCTGTCTTTTTGTTTCATATTCAATAACAAGAGCCAGCTG
>JAATVN010000033.1 GCA_014523595.1 Nitrososphaerales archaeon TH5888
AAATGAAATAATCTTTCTATCGACGTTTATCATTTCTTCTAACTTGCTTGCATACACCTTTCCAGATTCAAGTCGAATAAGGATGTTTAATCTAGTTGGATGGGTAGCTACATAGACAGTCTCATACATCTCATTAATTTTTTCCTTAGACTTTTTTTTGTCCAATGTTGCCAATATATTATCCATCTATATATTATTTTTGCTTTATGCTATGACATTATGTTATAATCATTTCTTCCAATTAATGTCATAATATACTCTCTAGAAGGATATTATATATCCGCCTATAAATTGGTAAAAAAAACAATAATTTTACAATCGATACCAATTTAAGATATACGTCATGTTCAAAAAATCCAAATCTAGTTTGTTCCTGGGTTGGCAATTTACATAGAAAATAGGTCATGGTGGGATTTGGACCCACGGCCTAAGGTTTACAAAACCTTCGCTCTAACCAGGCTGAGCTACATGACCGTCAACAGAGTTAAATTTTTTTTATCGCATAATTAAAAGTTTATTGGCACTAAAGATGACTTACCTATCAAAATATACGTAATTCACGTTCAATAACAAAATTAAGAGGGTCAAATATAAACCAGACATGCATTATGGAAAATTTCCGGGCCTGAAGATAAATAAATACAAATATTGAATGAAAAATCAATACACTCTAGCATACTTGTGTGAGATATTGCTCTTGGACCTGAAATTTTGTCTATTTGTTTATTATTATAAGCCAGATGCCATTTACTAATTTAGATAAGGTAGTGCTTTGTTGATTCCTTTTTCTCCTTGTTTGAAGGTATTGTACAGAATAGGAATTTCCCCATATATTATTTGCATTCACTCCCCAATAATAAATCAACCTTAGCGAATAGAAATAATATTATAATGCAAGTCATCTTATCATTCGAGCTAGCATGATGTCATGACATTATGTTAAAATATGATCCATGTTCTTGTAGTTTAATTCTAAAGAAAGGCAATCCAATTGAAAGAAAATCATCATAACTCAGGTGAAGAGAAAAACTCGAATCCAGATGAACCTCCTGATAATAATGTTAGAACAAAGTATGAAACAATAGAAGATGGAACCGAAGCGTTCATGCAATGGATGGGTTCATCTGATAAAAAGTCTCTTAGTTCAGGTAATCCAATAGTGTTAATCAAATTTATCAATGATGTGAGTACGACACTTTATGATACAACCTTATCAAATAATATTGAAGTTAAATTGACAGGGGGCGTACCCTACTGCAATTATTGTAAATCTGATGACTGCGCACATGTTGGTTTTACCATTTGCTTAGAACAACTTGACGGACATCGACACGACGGCAAGGAGGAAACGACTGATGATATTGTCGGCAGTTGAATGATAAAAATGACTAACTCATTTCTGTCAGAAAACTCAGATCACTTCCTATCTTTTCTGAAAGGTATAGGAAATCTTCCTGCCGAACTGCCAACATGGTCTGCAACTTTCCAACCAATTTTTATGAGATAGGGCGTAATAAATGTTGTAATAATGGTCATTGTTCCTACCATTGGTAATATGAAGGAACTTGTCACGCCCACGTCATTTCCACCTTTAGCAACAACTAGTGCGAGCTCTCCACCTGATGACGAAAGTCCAAAAGCAGTCCTTAGGGCCGTTTGAGTGTTATAACCTTGTGACCTTGACGCCATATATACCGTAAAGAATTTTGCGCTTATAGATACTAAGATTAGTATAATGGCGGGTACTATAAAGAGTGGTAGTTTTGTAATATCCATTAGTGCACCAACGGAGACAAAAAACAGCGCACCAAACATGTCTTTAAGTGGAGTAGTTAACACCTGGGTAACTGCATGAACTTTTGATTCTGCAATTAACACTCCGGCAAAGAAGGCTCCGGTTGCTACAGATATTCCAATCTCAAATGCAATATATGAGAGTCCAAATGCGACTCCAAGGATTGCAACAACTATGACATCATGTTGATTGGTTTTTCCGATAAGATTTACCAACTTTGGAATTGTCTTTGAGCCTATAAACAAAGCGCCGCCAATAAATGCCAAGACTGTGCCAACTGATGTGACCAACTCTAATCCAGACAATTCACCGGTAGAAGATACTGATTGCATTATGGCCAGCATTGATATTATTATAATGTCCTCGATTACAGCAACACCCAGAATTATTATTGTTGCTTCTTCCTTAATCATGTCAAGCTCTTCTAAAATGCGCATTACAATTACTGTGCTTGTTACTGAAATTGCTAGTGCTAAGAAGAGACTATCAGAAACAGAATAATTCAACGCTTGACATACGAAATATCCAATCGCAAATGTGCCTAGTCCCTCGCTAAAGGCTATGACTAGTGCCTTTTTACCAATTTTTTTCAATTTTTCTATTGGGAATTCCATCCCTACAACAAACAAGAGTAGAATAACTCCAATCTCTGCAAACAAATTTAGAATATCGAAATTGAGTATTAGACTAAAGGGAGGGGTATAAGGTCCGATTATCATACCTGCGATGATATATCCTATTACCATTGGTTGCTTTAGTTTGTATGAAATCATTGCCATTATAGAGGCAACTACCATAATTATCGTAAAATCCTGCAAGATTGGACCAATTTCAACTACCATGTTCTAACACTTACACTATGTTGCTAAACTTCTTTTTATAAATGTCGTGAAATTTTATTACTCAAGACATTCCGACAAAGATTGTACGAGAAATTATTATGTTACCTGTTTAAAGACTAATCGTTACCTTTTCATCGAGTCAAAATAAAAGTTTGTTGGCGATCGATATTACTTAATTCAGATGATAAAGATATTGAGAAAATGTAGTGCGAGTATGCTTGATGCATCCACCTAAGTTAAAAGATTGTTAAATATTGCGTAGTGACAACAAGAAATTTATTCCAATGCTTTGACAAATATAACCTAGAAAATTGGTATGGGAAGGTATCTTGTTGTTGTCACAATAGAAAACAAAGATCAAGTTGGGGACCCAGAAGGAGAAACAATTAAGAAGGATCTCATTTTTAGAAGTGGATATTCAAATGTTGAATCCGTCAGATCTGCCAAATGCTATAATATAATCATTAATACAAAATCAAAAGAAGATGCAAAAAAGGAGGTAACAAAATTGTGCGAAGAACTCAGAATATATAATCCCATTGTAAGCAATTGTACAATTGGACCAATTAGTAAGCTCAACAACTAAATCAGATGACCATCACTCACATGCCATAACCTAATGAATCGAGCTACATTCTCTCGAGAGGGGTAATACCGACTAAGGAAATATTGATTTCGAGCATTTTTCGTATCGCTTCAACTAAAGAAATTCTTGCGTCAGATATATCAGCATCACTCTCTTTCAATATTGGTAGTTTTTCGTAAAATAAGTTGAACAGTGTTGCTAGTTCATATGCGTACTGCGCAATGAGCTTTGGTTCCATATTTTTAGTAGCATCCTCAATAACTATTGCGTATTTTGAAAGATGCTTTATGAGACGAAATTCAATTCTATCTGAAAGGTGAGATACATCACCAGAAAATGATTTAGCATTTGATTTCTCTATCAAGCGACAACATCTGGCATATGCATATTGCAAATATGGACCAGAATTGCCATCCAAACTTAATGAATCAATCATATCAAATTTAATTTCTTTTTCTAAATCATTCTTAATTAGACTATACCTCATAGCAGATATTGCTATTTCTTCCGATGTTCTTTCAAGATCTTTTCCAGTAATCTCTGGATTTCGTTTCATTGTTTCTTCCTTAGCTTTACCATACAGAGTATCAAGCACAAAGTCAGCGTCCACATAAATGCCCTTTCGTCCGGACATTTGTACCGACTTTACATTTTCGGGATTTATGCCCAGAGTCTTTGCAGTTCTACTTGAAAGTAAAACTGGACCGTAAGCCAAATGCATATACCTATTCGATTTTGATTCAAATTTATTCAAGATTTCCTTAATTATTTTTTGTAATCTTGTTTGCCGGTTATCAATCACAGTTATCGAATTTTCTGCGGGAAAGAAAAATGGTTGAGTAGTATCCTTCAAATTGTCAATCGTACTAATCCATAGAGTTGTATCATCCCATTGTTTCATGAAAACTTGATATATGAATGGATCCTCAATTGTTCCAACCTTTAGTAATGCATAAGGGATATCTTTTGCGATATAAGTTGCAGTACCATCACTCCTCACGATAATTTTGCTTCCCTCATCATCAGAATCAAAAACCCAACATCCAATATTTTCACCTTCAGTTTCCTTGATTATAATATTTTCATTTCTCATTTTTTCAAATGTTTTTTCCCATAATTTTGAACTTATTATATGCGATTCAAAATTCAGTAAATCGTATCGAGCCTTCATTCTCCAGCATGTTTTGAGCTGGTCTTTGAGCACTTTAGTTGTAATTTCGGATGCAAATGAGGTTATTTCAGAATCCCCTTCTTCTAACTTGTTTAACAAGGATTTTCTTTTTTCAATCAACGAAGGATCCTTTTCATACAACTCATTTACCTTTACATAAATCTCGTTACCACAGTATATATCAAACTTGATATTACTGTTAGCTGGCTTCAGTGGAAATTTTAGGTATAAAAATCCAACCAGAATATCAGCGACTTGAAGTCCAGAATCATCCACGTAGTTTAATACCGTGACATCATGATTTGTATTCTTTAGTATTCTATACAAGGTATCGCCTATT
>JAATVN010000212.1 GCA_014523595.1 Nitrososphaerales archaeon TH5888
ATTGGCCATACTCGAAACTAGCTGAGGCGTGTCATTAAATCTCCTCAACTTGTAAATTGCCTTGGCGGCGAATGGTATGGACAAGAGCCCAATAGTTGAGAAAATTGGGATTATGTTATTAATAGAACCTCCAATAATCATTCCATACGTTACAATTACAATCGCAATAAAGATTTTAACTGAGTTTTCTTTGCCTGCAATAATAATCAAAGTACGTCTTCCACTTTTTTTGTCTGCTTCATAATCTGGAAATGATGTTACCAAAATCACGACAGCTGATAAAAGTCCAGCAATAATACCAACATAGATCGATGTTAAATCAATAATATTACTTTGAATATAATATGACCCCAATACTATCATGCAGCCTTTGATTGCCACAAAAAGTTCTCCTAGACCCGCATTTACTATATTTGTAGAATAAAAATAAATTGAAATAATTGCAAAGGTCAATAGTATTAATATCAAAATACCTTTGATAGTAACAAAATATAATCCTGTCAACCCACCTAAGATTAAAAAAATAATTCCGGCGCAATAAATTAATCTAGAATTAATGAGATTTTCAGGGATAACACCAGTACCCCCACTATATCTTGTTCGTTTTGTATTGGTATCAATCCCTCTCTTAAAGTCAGAATAATCATTTAGCAAATCAACACTGATATGCAAACACATAATTCCGAAATAAGTTAGTAACGCGTATCCAAGATCGATATCACCTGTTTTCCAAAAGCTAATAGCAATACCATTACTTACTGCTATAACAGAAGCCAGGAGAAATTTTATTCTTATTGCTCTAAACCAAAGAAATACAACATACTTTATTTTTTGGAGCTTTTCGTAAAGCGACAATCTATTTATTGCATAGAGAGAATCTCAGACTTAAATATTGAATGTTCTAAGTTAGAGCACATGGACATAATTGATCTGTTAACATTTTCCAACTTCAGTCACTGTATCCAGGAAAGATAATTTTCAAATTTGCGGATAATCTCTCTAGTGTTGATCTTTTTTCATCCCAAGATATTTATCCTCCTTCTATTGCCTCGCTTAAAAACTTGATCGAGCTGTCAAACGTATTTCTATCTATTGGGAAAGGAACTCCATCTTTGCCTCCGTGTGTAAAACCGAATTGTACTGGATCATTCCAAGAGGTTTTGGAGCCGTAAATTAACTGAGAAATGAGCGAACTAGAATTCATGATTGTACGAGATTTCACTCATTTCAATCGGTTTATAAATGAGAAATGTATGGTTAGAATAGTCATCAATGAATTTTGATACTTTGGTTCAAATTGCGGTTGGCCTATTTATTGTCGGGCTCTTTGCAACTATATTATATGAGAAAATGAATGTCAAATCAAGTCAAGATCCAGAAACAGAAAAATCGAGAAGTTGAATGAGTGTCATTGATGAACAGATCATAAAATCCTTCAAAAGTGAAGGATTTCAAAATTTGACAAAAATTCAAGAAATTTCTATTCCAGTTATCTCCCGTACGCAAAATTGTCTTCTCGTTGCTCCCACAGGATCTGGGAAGACAGAGGCTTCAATGATTCCAATATTTTCCCTTCTCGAAAAAGAACGAGTGAATAATGCGGATTTTACTGAGGATAATGCCATTATTGTATTATACATCACACCCTTACGAGCGCTAAATAATGACGTTCATCGGAGAATAATTGACTATGCAGTTAAGAGAAATTTTGATGCCCAAATAAGGCATGGAGATACAACAAGAACTGCAAGACAGAAATTAGTAAAAAAACCTCCTCACATTCTCATAACTACGCCTGAATCTCTTGGTATAATTCTTACGCAAGAGAAATTCAAAACATATTTGAAACATCTTAGGTGGGTGATAATAGATGAAGTTCACGAATTAATTGGCAATGAGAGAGGAACTCACTTAACCGTAAGTCTAGAGCGCCTACAAGACATAAGTTCTCATAGGGTGGTAAGAATAGGATTGTCTGCAACTATTGGAAATTTAAAAGATGCTGCAAGTTTTATTGGCGGAACAAACAGAAAGTGTTCCATTCTTGTCGACAATACAATAAGAAACTATGATATTGATGTAAAATATTTAAAAGGCTCCATAAGCAATGTAGCCAAATTCGTATCGAAATATCTGACTGAAAACAAGATATTGGGATCAGTGTTACTATTCACAAATACTAGAGATGAGGCGGAGTACATAGGTACTACAATAAGAAATCAAAATAATATTCCGATAGAAGTACACCACGGTTCCCTTTCAAAAGAAACACGAGAGGAAACTGAAACTAAACTTAGAGAAGGCCTAACTGGCATCGTTGTTTGCACATCTTCTCTGGAGTTAGGGCTGGACATTGGATCTGTAGAACTAGTAATTCATTATGGATCATCCAAACAGGTTTCAAAGCTCGTACAAAGGATTGGTAGGAGTAGACATGCTAATTATAAATCCGCCAAAGGGTTGTTAATAGCGAACAGCGGGGATGATGAATTAGAATGTCTATCTTTAATAAATAGAATGAAGAAGAGATCAATAGAAATACAAAATCCTCACAGTAACTCATTAGATGTAATAGCTCATCATTTAGTCGGATTTGTAATATCAACATCGGAGTCAAAAAAATTGGAGGAGGTTTATCAAATCATTACAAGAGCCTATCCATTTAGGGAACTTCCTTTTTCTGATTTGGAACAATGCGCGGTATTATTGGACAGTTTTAAGATCATAAAGTATGATTCCAAGAATCAGACTTATTCTCGAAGAATAAAAGCATACAAGTATTTTTTTGAAAATATTTCTACCATACCAAACATAGTAAAATTTGAAGTTTTTGATGTGATAAGAAAGAAGAGAATAGGAACTCTAGACCAACAGTTTATAGGCGAATTTGGAGAAAGGGGCAACGTGTTTATCTTAAAAGGAACTCAATGGAGAATAATAAGTGTAGATGATAACAAACTCCAAGTCAATGTAGAGCAAGTTTTTGGATCTCCTATAAATATACCTCACTGGGTTGGCGAAATGATCCCGGTTGATTATGAAACTGCTGTAGAAGTAGGTAAGCTCAGAAATAAAGTTCTCGAGGATAGTAATTTTAAGTTTGAATCAGACATTAGGTACACACTACAAAATATTCCCATAGTTCCAGATGCCAGGAACATCGTTATAGAGAGTGTCATTTCTAAAAAAGCAGTTGTAATCCATTCGACTTTAGGTACAAAAATAAACAATACGTTGTCATCACTATTATCCACTTTTCTTGCATCGTATGTAGGACATATAGTAGAAACAAAGTCAGATCCCTATAGAATCCTGTTAAGTTCCTCCGTTAGATTGTCAAAAGGAAATATTCAAAAAATTTTTTATGATGAATATGATGTTGAGACAATACTTATCACATCTTTAACTAACACATATAATTTGAATTGGAGAGTTTGGACGGTATCAAAGAAATTTGGCCTCGTTGATAAAAATGCAGTCTATGATAAGAGATTGGCCCGTTTTATATATGACAGATATTCCAAAACTGCAATAAGCAAGGAATCCATAAGAGAGTTGATGCATGACAAGTTTGATGTAAAATCTACGCAGGAAGTTCTGCGAAAAATAAGGAACAAAGAAATATCAATACATTGGCTAGATTTATCGGATTTTTCTCCAGTGGCTCAAAGTATTGTAGAACATCATTCCAAATCGTCATCTACGCCCTTAAGCATTGAGCGCGGAGTTCTAGAACTCATAAAGGATAGACTTGATAAAACCAAACATCGACTGATATGCATCAGATGTGGCAAGTGGGAAAGATTGGTTGAAACAAGGGAAGTAATGGACTCTATATCTTGCAAAAAATGCGGATCGAGACTGATTACAACTACTTTTTCCTCCGATTATGAACTTAGCAAAATAATATTGAATAAGTTAGGGGGATCGGAAATCAATTCCGAACAGAACCACAAATTTGAAAGGGCGTGGAAAGCTGCGTCGTTGATTAACAATTTTGGTAAGAAAGCATTAACAGTACTATCAGGTTATGGAATAGGTGTAGAAACAGCTGCACGCATATTGCGCAATTATGTTGACGACGAAAATTTATACAAGAATATATACGATGCAGAAAGACAGTATGTTACAACTAGAGGATTTTGGAACGAAAACTAATCAGTTAAAGATACAAAAAATGTAGGGACTGCTTGTTGGAAAGACGTAATCTATAATTTCAATTACAGAGGTAATTGCACCGGTAACGTAAACTGGTCTGGTATGAACTGTCTTTAATGGAAGCAGCATTTCCTTATTGTTGTTCGGGGAGATCAGACATCGTCTTAATTTTGTTTTTTAAATAATAAAATAGCATCATTTCACACAAAACATTTTGATATCAAATCATTGCTTTGTATTGAAGTCATAAAAATCCTTATTTGTGATAATGCTTAAAATTAATAAAGGAAATGTGAGTGATGATAAAAATTTACAGTCTTTATGTTTTGGTTACTCTTTCCATCTTTTCTATTGCCATGACGAGTCTTCAAGCCTATGCGGTAGAGGAAATTTGGGAAGACTATGAAAATATGGAGGATATGGTCAAGGATATTAGAAATGGAGGTAAGGATGACGACAAGGTCGATTATGATAAATTTAGGGACTCTAGTGTTTACAAGAATGCAGACGAGGATTTAAGAGATTGCATAGATTTGGCTAACAAAGTAGGAGAGAAATTGGGAGATTATGAAATTGTACGCTGCTTTGAGAATACGAATTACTTTAAGGAAAAATATACAGATAATGAAGAAACCAAAAATATGGAAGAGGTAAATCAGCAGGATCAGAATCAGCAAGAACAAGCAGAACAGGATAATCAAAATCAGACTGTAAGTGAAGCAAAGGCAAATACAAGTCAACAACAACAGCAGGAGCAGGAGCAGGAACAAGAGCAGCAGGAATCAGATATTCAAAATCAGACTGTAAGTGAAGCAAAGGCAAATACAAGTCAACAACAACAGCAGGAGCAGGAGCAAGAGCAGCAGGAACAGGAGCAAGAGCAGCAGGAACAGGAGCAA
>JAATVN010000213.1 GCA_014523595.1 Nitrososphaerales archaeon TH5888
TTTCTACCTTTAAGATGTTCACTAATTCCCTGTCGAATTACACTTGCGCTTAGGTGCCCAGACTTTTCGACCAATCCTGAAAACCTCAAAGATGGGTTAATTGCCAGCAGACTATTTAAGAAATCAACGTCATTCATGGAACAAGATCTAGTAGCCCAGAAATATATCTGTGTTTATGCCAATATGTGAGGCCGCAGTATGGAAAGAGATATCAAATAAGACCACCATTGACAGCGGAACTACGAAAACAAGATATTGATCTTAATAATTAATTGAACCAGTATGGCGGAAGATATTTCTTCAACAGCTTCGAATACTATCCCTTTTCCTACGTTAACAATAGTATACCTTGTAAGTCAGGCGGAAGGATTAATTGATGAGATAAGCCAAAAGTATAACAATATCACGGTAGAAGATTGTAACGGCTTTTTTAACGACGGTCTTAAAAGAGATTACAAGAAGATAACAATCTGGAGTCAAGGGATTGATAGCCTGTGGTTTAATGCTTTGATAGCTAGGATAAAAGAAATTGCAAATGTGGATTCAGTTCCTATAGTATCTGGTGGAATAATGTATTCAGTGTAGCTTTTGATTTGTTTTGCAATTATTTTTTTATTCAAAATACAATTAATTTTGTGGATTTCCCAAGGACAAATTCCAAAGGAAATAGGTTTCTAAATAAGCGGTAATATAGGTTTTATTTGGTATCAGATTTTATATCAATCAAAATCTTGTTTCCAACGACAGGGCTGCCTATATTTTCATACTTTTTTCTTGGCATATTAATCTGAATTACTGTCTTTGGATAAGTCTTGATAACAGTTTGTGGTTGAGAGCGCAGGATAGCTTCAAGTATAGGTTTTATTTGCTTCTTTACTTCATCATCAGAAATAGACCTATCAATAGCTTCAAGCATTAATTGCTGCTGTGACACCGATTCCAGTTCGATATCTTCAATTAGAGACAGAGAAATGTTAAAACCATTATCTGAAAGTTGCGTTATCTTATATTTGATTTGAGTGTCTTCCAATTCTGAAGATCAATAATTTTGTTTGCTTATTACTTTTTACTAGCGTCTGTGCAGTTAGGTAGCTGAGGCACTATTGACATCCACAAGACATATTAAAATTGATTGTGTATTTATAAAAGCATTAAATATGAAATACAGAAGTAGGACGGATATTTTTGCCTCAATTTTACAATCTGCAAATAATCCAAAAGGAGTGGGTATCACAACTATCATGTACAAGTCCTTTCTCTCTCATTATCAGCTCAAGAAGTATCTATCCATAATGCTTGAAAATGATTTGATAAAACTTGAAACAGAAGAACATCTTTACAAAATTACGGAAAAGGGGCTAAGATTTTTGCAACTTTTTTCTAATATTAATGAACTTATTGATACTACAAAAGAATATAATATCTGAATAGCAATTTTGTCCTGTAAAGGGTAAAGTTGGCCTATCTATCGTGAGATACTCAATCATTCATTTTGAGTTTTATTTGACGCAGGACGGAGCATTTAATCAGTTCTGCTTTAGTTGCGTTATACCATCAATATTCGTATTGTCATTTGAAGAAAATAATTTTAATTGTACTCATAATTTTGATTGTAGTGTTGAATCATCCGTTACAATTTGTTGGTATTAGAAGATTAGAATCATATCAAATTAGCCCGGCCCAGATTCGAACTGGGGTCAAAGGCTCCAAAGGCCTCTATGCTTGGCCACTACATTCAGCGAATTTGAAATTCTCTACCGGGCTGCCGGACATTTTTTTATGGAATATCTGATTTATAAAGCTACGAATCTGTCAACTATTTTCATCAACTTGTCTGCTGGATCTTCCATTTTGTTCAATATTCGTTGGGCTCGATTTTTTTGATCGATTTTAAATTTATTATCAAATTGCGCCCGATGTAATAATTTCACAATTTGTGTTGAATTTGCAGTCTTTTCAATCAAACCAGTTTCAACCAAATAATCATCAACATAGAATTTGATTGGAGAAATGGAGATAGTCGGTTTTCCAAGTAGTGCAGATTCGGCAGTCATAGTACCACCCCCACCAACAAACACATCTGCAACAGATATTAGCTCCAACCCGTCAACTACATTTTCCAAGACTTTGATCTTATTGCCATATTTCTCTTTGAAGAGCCTTATTTGATCCTGATATCTGCACAATACCAATATGTCGGATGTATGATTGAAGTTTTCAACTATTGAACCCAAAATATTATCCACATTATTATCTTTGTCAATCAAGTAGGATGCCTTACTTTCTTCTGGTCTAATTAGAATAGTATTGTTCTTCGAAACGCGATATTTTCTCTTTAATTTAGCGTCATCCATATTCCTAGTTTCTCTTCTAATCCACGCAACCGGATCAAGTGCGTGATAACGAATTATTTGATTTTTTGAAATTCCTAAATTTTTCCATGCAGAGTACGGAATAATCCAAGGGCATAAAAGATAACTAACAAATGGAATTGTCAACCTCTGAACAGCATGAGCATGAGGGGAATCACTAAACGTAATATGTGGAATTCCTAAACCAAATGTTACTCTTGCTGCCTCAGGCGACGAAAAGCTAACACACAGATCGGGTTGAAACTCCTTTATCTCTTTTGCCAAATCAAAAATTCTGCTAGAACTTGCTCTTAGTTTGTCGTATTTTGATGAACCGCCGTACTTTCCTACTATTTTTAGCTCAAATTTCTTTAATTTCGATAACTTTATGCATTCCCGATAGTTTCTTCCCGTACACAGGATTTCATGATCTTTTTCTTTTAGCAATTCCACTGAGTGTTTGAAAAACATTACTTGTTTTGGGGTTAAAACGTCAAACCAGATTCTCAAGCACCATGTATAAGTATCCTCATGGAAAAAACTTTTCTTCAACCAATCTTAATTTTGGTTCAGGAACAGAAATATGTTATTTGGGGTCGGAAATACCTGTGAGTGCTAGTTCATTGAAGGTAGCTGTATATGGTCTAAGTACAGAGGGATACAAAATTGCATCACATATTTCCAAGAAAGGTATACCAGTTTCAATTATTGATGACTCATCAGGAATGGCAATTACACTTAAACCAGACATAGCAAAGACATATTCGAGCGTAACTTCATTTATTCAGGATGAAACACTTTTAGATTTTGAACCTTTTGACGTTGCCATCAATAATGCGTCCTTTATCTTTTTTACTCCCAGAATAAGAAAATCATGGCCTGACGCAAAGAATCACATTGGATCAAAGTTTCAAGACGTGATAAAACATGTGAACAAGGACAGTTCCATAATTAACACAGTCCCTGCAGGTTTTGGCGCAAATAACGAAAACATAACTTTGATTGAACACAGAACCGGTCTTAATGTTGGAAAAAACATTTTCTATCATTATATGCCAATCAGTTCCATATCCCCAACAGTATTTGATGCAATTATTGGAACACGATCCGAAGTGAATCCTAATCTTGAAAGCATGTTAAGCGAACTTTATCCCGACACACTGAAAGTAGTAGATATTGAATCTGCAGAATATCTCTATTGTATAAGAATTTTAAGACACTATGGTTTAATGTCGCCTATTTTTGAAATTTGTAAATTTGCTGATTCCTCATTTCAATCGCAGATGATGGAAAGTCAATCCTTCGATGATCTATATCTTGACGATCTTGTGAGCGGCTTATTTGATTTGAACACTATTCTGTCATCTCTCACTGGGATTTCTCCTCTAACACTTCTACTGAAAGGCAATATTGCCACGGTTGAAAATTACATAAAATACTTGACTGAACAAATCAAAATTATCCTTAAGAAATATGAATTGAAAGCTAGTAAAACAAAAGCGATAATTTCATGGACCTTTGATCCTAATGAAATGAGAGGAGATAGATTGGAAATAATATCTAGATTGGAATCAAGACTAAAAGACTATGTAGGAGATGTAGAAAGACACGATTCCATGTTTGACTTTTATTCAAGTGAAAAAAAGATCATAGTGGTTTCTTGCTCCAAGATTGATTTTGAAAGAATAAATAAAAATAATCCTAATTCAGAGATCATAATTGTCAAGGCAACTCCTCTATTGGGACGATCTAGTATACTGAGCTAATCACCTAAAATATAATAATAAGAAGAGATGATCTAGTGTTGGTTTGCTAGATGCAAAATGCCCAAAGTGCAATAACAAAGCACAAGTAAGTGATGATATGAGTACTATACAGTGCAAAAATTGTGGTTATTCTGATAATTATGAAAATTATATGGAGATAATGAAGTCAAAAGCAGAGAATATGGCCGATAATTACCAGTTCAAGGGTAACGTTTGAAGTTAAGGCTGTTAGTTTTAATTCACTTTTCTTTCAGTTTAGTCCATTATTGAAAAATTGTATATTATTCGATTTGAAAATTCATAGGAATAGAGATTGACCCAGTTCACTATTCAAATGCAGAAAGAAGATTGGCAGCTGTTACAGCGGCAGAAGCTATTGGAGCAAATTAAATAATTAAAATGACATTAAGTTTCATTAATTCCAATATACCAAAAGAGAAAGTAATCAGAATATTATCATCAAATGGAATTGATGAAAATAATGCTACTGTGTTAGATGATGATAAAGCCAAACAAGCCAAGGAGTATTATCAAAAAAACAGATAGTGGATTCTACAAAAAAAGAAAATCTATAATGAAAAGAACAGAGAACACATAGCAGAGTGCCACAGAAATTATTATTTAATTCACAAAGACGAAATGAACAGGATGCAAAAGGAACGCTATCGAAATAGAAAAAATAACAAATGAAAAGCATTAATCAAAATAAATAAAATTAATTCGAGAAAACATCTTCAATTAGTAAGAAAATTATTATTAATTCCAAA
>JAATVN010000214.1 GCA_014523595.1 Nitrososphaerales archaeon TH5888
ATTAGAAAAGTCTTTGCACAAGAATGTAAAGATTGCTACGAACCTTCGAGTCCTATAAAGCCTAAGTTTAGAGATGTTTTCAAAATAAAACATATTTCGTTTTTACTCGTACTATATTTTTTGATATTTCTTGGATTTAATGTATATTATGCTTCATTTCCGGCTCATGCAGCTAGTGAACTTAAATGGTCAGTAACACAGTTGGGAATATTTTATGCAGTATTAAGTGGTATTATGGTATTCATCCAAGGGCCAGTATTACGTAAAGCATTAAAAAAATTTTCTGAAGAAAAACTAGTTATTCTTGGCAGCATAATCTTGGCAACAAATTTTGTCTTATTTTTTTCAAATAATATTATCTCAGTATCTTTGGCTGTAGTTTTATTTGCTCTTGGTAACGGCCTTATGTGGCCCTCTTTCATGTCAATACTTTCAAAACGTGCAGGAACAGTTCTTCAAGGAGCTGTTCAGGGAGTTGCAGGTAGTGTTGGAGGCTTAGCGAGTATCATTGGATTAATTGCGGGAGGAGTCTTGTATGATTTGATTGGAGGTGCAACCTTTCTAATTAGTGCCGCAGTAATATTTTCAGTTTTTGTTATGTCTTTTCGACTATTAAGAACATGAGGTTTTCTGTCATTTCTGACATAAATGATCTTCAATTGCTGAACTGATGTTTACTCCTTAGGGAACAACATCATTAGCGATAAATAAGATCTTACACTTAATCCAGTGTATATGAGCTCTATCCCATCATCGATTTTAAACAATGGATAATTACCTTCTCTGGAATAAATACATAGGACATTCGTTGGTCCAAGCGCGGAGGGACTGATCTGGAATTTCATGTGGTTCCTAATCCTTTTGCTCCGACTAGAACTAAATTGTTCTCTCCTTAGGAAGTCGAAGAATTCCTTAACTCATATTTTTGAATGGCAGGTTGCTTGGGCTTATAGGTTACCGACAAGTTATCTCCAACGGCATAATTACAATTTGAGATTACCCTAGGTATACCGTCTGATGGTTCTACAACACAATCCTTATCTTTCTTTAGCTTAACAGGCACATCCTCAGTTATGGATTCGCTGAACAAATTTTTTGCAGATGAGCCGAGCAATGCTAATATTATCACTATTCCCGCAACAACGAAAATTATTGCTAACTTCCACAATGCAATGTTCTGAAAGCTCACCTGTTATTATCTACGCCCCAAATATATTAATTTGCGGTACCTAATAACACTAACGGCAATGAAAACAATATTTTATTCCTATTTCGGAATTTGTTCATTGTTTTCATTTTAATGGAAAAAAAGTATTTAAATTTTATCAATGACCCATTTTTTACGGTAATGTAAATTTGAAGTTAATTATAACGGTGTTACCATCGTCGGGTTGTGTATTAGGAGTTACTTCGGATTGATATCTTTGTGACAATTATAACGGTGTTATTCCACAACTTAGTAACTTGTGTCTTGTAAATGTTAATATATACCAGAAGATGAAAGAAAATTACTTCTATACAAATAGTAATAAACAAACATGACAAAGGAAATGGAACAGCTAAAAAAAGGACAATTCTATTTTATTTATGATGGAGATTATGAATACTTTGTAGTCGAGGACAGGACAAAAAGAGGACTTTCAGTAATCGAAAAGTCTGTTGACGACAATGTTGGCGTTATTGCGGAAAAGGGACGTATTTATGATGCTAATGGGAGAGGACATGTTATGATGATAAGGTGGTATTTTCCTAAGGAACATTATACTTTTGAACATGTTTGTAAATTTGCTGACAAGTTGGACAAAAGATATAGGGCAATAATGGAGGAAACCTGTCCGGACTGGTAAGAAGTAGAAATAAATTTAAAGAAAGAGATACTATTTATAATTCAACTAAAATTCTAAAAGCTATAGAATTCGCATTCAAAAAGTATCATGATGTAATTTCTAGCAATGTAAGAGTCGATGGAACAGCAAAGGCTTTCTATATACCTGTCATATTTTATAAGTGAGGTTTATTGTTAATTAGGAAGATACTCGTCGCGGTAGATGGTTCTAAGCCTTCTTTGGAGGCTAGCATTCAGGCTATCGACTTGGCTAAAAGATTTGAGGCAGAATTGATTGCAATACATGTTATTGACCCAAGATATAGCCATTTGGAGATAGTCCTATCGCCAAGACCTGGAAGACTTAAAGAAGCTGTAATGTTAGCAATGGAGAAAGGTAAACAAAACCTAGATAAAGTGAAGCAAAATGCAACAGAAAAGAATGTCAGGGTTAAGACAGATATTATTGTTGGAAAGACATCAGTAGCTAATGAAATTGTCGAATATGCCGAGAAGGAGAATATAAACATAATTATCATTGGCAGTAGAGGTATCTCTGGATTTAAAAGAATGCTACTAGGTAGCGTTGCTACTGAGGTAGTTACATATGCGCATTGTCCCGTATTTGTAGTCAAATGATTATTTTGTTGTAATAATTCGATTACAGGAGTATCAAGGCAAGCAATTACAATATACCTGCCAAAGTAAGACTTAAGAATCTGAAACTATTCAACCAGTAGGAGATTAACGTAACGACTAGACAAATGTACTATTGGATTAACATAAATAACATTAAGACCTGTTATCGATATGGAAAGAATTAGAATTGTGTTGTTTCTATCCACTGCCACACTTGTAATGGGGTCGGCAGTAGGTTCGTACTTTGCAGTGTTGCAATCTACATCAGCGCAAATGATGACCGGTCCGAACATGATGAACAGGAATATGACCGAAATGATGAGACCCAGTATGATGCCTTTGTTTAAGGGAGAAAATGTTACAGGATCCATCAATCTGATGTCGACTATTTCAAATGCAATCGTTTCACAAGTCAAAGTTACTTTAAGTGAAGCTGCAACTGGTGCGGAGAATAGTGTTGGTAATGACTCTCATGCCGTGGCTGCTCGTATTGGTGGAGAAAATGGATACCTTGTCTATAATGTATGCGTTCTTGATCCTAATGGCAAATTACATAAGATAATAATTGATCCGGCAGATGGAAAGATCTTGCTAGCGCGTGAACTTTCAGGAATGGAATTAATGATGATGCATCAAGGAATGATGATGGGTCGTGGAATGATGGATAATGGAATGATGATGGGTCGTGGAATGATGGATAATGGAATGATGATGGGTCGTGGAATGATGGATAATGGAATGATGATGGGAGGATGGGAATCGCAATAGGATTGTAGGATGAGGATACCCTCGTGTCATATCAATAAATTGATTCTCTTTATTTATCTCGAAGTAGGATAATAAGATGCAAAGGGACTATGTTTGTTTGAAGTATGCATGGAGAAGAAATACTCCGTTTGTTACTGAATATGAAGGTGAAAAGTATACTTTTGTTCAGAAGGGTGTAAAATGTCCTATGATAGGTACCTACAAAATATGATGATTTGGCAAAGAAATTTTCTACCAAATACTGATAAGGAAACCCACAAATTAGTTCTTCCTGAATAGTAACTTGTCATGGGAACTTTTAGAGTGATTATCATTGTAATTCTTTTCGCTGTTACTACCACAACGTTTTGGTTTCATTCGTCCTACGCTCATATAACCGATTCAGAGAAAATCCAAGTCTGGACAAATCCTAATGACAATGTTAAAATTCAATTTTCCTACTCACCTGAGTTGCCGATAATTGATACATTCACTTCATTGAATTTTAGTGTGCAGTACCTACAGTCCGGTGAGCATATTCAAGATTTTACAGCAAGGGTTGTTGTTACCAATGGCGAAAGATTATTCAAATTCGAAAATATTACTGTTCCAAATGGACATTTTTCGGTCAAGTACATATTTCCTGATGACGGCACTCACCAAGTTCTGTTAAGACTGGATACAAGTACTGACTTGAAAATTCCGGCATCATTCAATGTCTTTGTTCCTCATCAATCACCTCCAAGCATCTTGGATCCGTTTCCATCTTCTCCGGGAACTAGCAATGATAGCGTCGGTATAATAACTAGTAAAATTCTCGCAATATTACTTCCTGCTGCTGCAGTAACAGCCCTTATTATTATGTTAAAGAAACGAAAGTGACCAAAAGAATTGGACAATATGCGCGAATTTTCAACTAGTTAATTTGTTTTTATTTATTGCTGGCCGGAAGGATTAAGAATAACATTGTTCCTACAAGAGATTTATAATTATCTCATATTGAGATTCTCTTTTAAAGGATAATATCCCTTGTTAGTTTATCCAAACCACAGACTATAATTGAGAAATACAATCCCAAGCGAGAAAACTGTCTTAGTGATATTTATTGAATAACATTTTGGCATGGTAATTGGTATTTTAGTTTACTTTTTGATAGCAATCCACATACGCTGAGTTCTTTTAAAGACATTAAAATGCAATGCAGTGCAAACCTACCGGATAAATTCGAGCTATATCCGATATTATTATACAATATGAATATCAGTATTAATCCAAAAAATAATGGTGAAGGGAAACTCGTAGTAATAGGACTAATTTGGGGCATCATCTATCTGATGTCAATTAACATTTCTGAGGGCAGCTCAAGCGAGGTAAATGAAGAGCTGGAACACAAATTGTTAACCACGGGGAAAATAAATGGTACTCTGATAAATGATGATGAAAACACGATCTGGTTACTATCGGGCACCTGGAAAAGTAACTTGTTCACTAATACGAAGTTTGATCACACAAATCCAGCCAAATTTTCAGCTAAAATTAACATGGTAATGGCAAATGGGTCCTCTCCTCACACACATAAACTGTCCCATTTTACACTAACCAATATATCAAGACAAGATCCTTTAACAGTGTATGAAGGTTACCTTGCCGTAAGTATGAAGTTAGGTCCAGTTTTTGCCATTCCCGTCATCATTAAAAATTACCAAAATGAGACAATCAGTATATCACTTGAATCACTTGAAGATATAACTTTAGATCAGACTAAAGTAATCAGTCACTTTGAAAGTAAACCAATATCCGGAATATTTGCAAAATAACAAGTTGTACGTTTGAAAATAAGATTGACATTTTAATGATGAGATGGATAAACAGTGAAGTCTAAGCGTGTCATCGTTTACAAATTTGGAGGTGCCGAAAATCTTCGGCTGATTGAGGAAGTAATTCCAGAGCCATGTGCTGATGAAGTGCGTGTAAAAATTTTAACTGCAGGAGTATCACTTGCAGATATTCTAATGCGTGAAGGCGTTCATCCAGAATCCTTGTTTAAGCGAACACCTTTTTCTCTTGGTTGGGATATTGTGGGTATCGTTGATAAATTAGGTAATAAGGTGCCATCAACAAACAGATGGAGAATAGGAGACATTGTAGCAGCCCTGCCAATAGTTGGTGGATATGCTGAATATCTGTGTCTGCCTTATAATCAGCTAGTATCAGTTCCTTCCGGACTGGATTCTGTTGAAGCAGTCAGCATGATACTGAACTATACTACTGCCTATCAAATGCTTCATCGATCTGCTCGCATAAAATCAGGCGAACGCATATTAGTTCACGGTGCGGCTGGAGGAGTAGGCACAGCACTGCTCCAATTAGGAAAGTTAATGGGATTGGATATGTACGGTACCTGTTCTCGTAATAAAGAGAAAGTGGTATCGGCGCTTTGCGGAAAACCCATTGACTACAAGTCAAGCAACTTTGTTCAAGAGGTTTTAAGACTTACTGGGGATGGTGTGGATGCAGTATTCGATGGTATCGGTACAAAATCGCTATTGCGGTCTTACAAGACGCTTCGTAAGGGTGGTAGATTAGTAGGCTACGGCTTCGGTTCAACGCTGAAAGATGGGCATCATCAAGGATATCAAATATTATCAAATGTCCTAAATTGGGCCAACGTATTGACTTTAAACCTGATACCTAATAGCAGAAAGGTAATTCCATATAGCATTCAAACATTGAAAAGACGCAAACCTAATTGGTTTCGTGAAGACTTGAACTTACTATTTAATTTGCTTGTGCAGGACAAAATCAAACCGATCATTGCTGCCCGAATCCCATTGAATGAGGCAGCTAAAGCTCATGAATTACTGGAAAAGGGTTCGGTCATTGGTAAAATAGTTTTGATATGCAATTTGTGACGATTCCTCTAGCTACGTTATAAATAGAATGAACTGAATCAATGCTTCAGATTGCAGCTATATATAATACTCTAAAATCTTTTCAAGGGCATCCTTACGCCCTTCGTCGCGTGTATATTCTTCAATCCTTACGAGGTCAAGTGGAGTAATAATTCCAATAGGTTGGTTGCTGTATTTTGACTCATTCTCTATAACAAGTAAATGCCTAACGTTGTTTTTTAACATGAGATCAGTAGCTGTCGATACCGATGATTCACTAGCAATAGTAATCAGGGGAGACGACATTATCTCTTTGTTTGAAACTCGACTCGTAGGTAGATCATTAACACAAACCTTTCTAACCAAATCACGTTCAGTAACCAAACCTACTGGATTATTATCCTTATCCAGTATAACTAGTGAACTTACTTTCTTTTCATTCATTATTCTTGCAGTATCTTGAATAGATGCTGACTCCGCTACAGTGTATGGGTTTTTTCTCATCAAGTCTCTAACAAGTATAGTCATACAGGAATATACAATTTGTAACTTTTAAGCATAACTGATCAATAACATGCCTTGAGATTTATTGCTTATGTTCTCCAATATAGTTTCACTGTATATTGCGAATCTTTGTGTTGCATCTAAAAATTCGCTTCTTTGATAAATACCGGACGTGTAACTTAATCAGAATTTATTTCGTATATACAACTCTGAGGCTTTTGTCTCCTGATTGTTTTAGAAAATTATGAATATCTACTATAATGTTTGAGTAACTATCAGGAAAGATGCTGTAAGTTTTGTATTCTTTGACTGTCAATGGCTTGTGAGTTACTACCCAGATATTCTCACGGTTAGGTTGGATGAATTGGAGTTTTGATACTTTCTCTAATTCTGGTCCTTCCTTTATGAATTGTACGATAATCGACTTTGAAGGATTTATTTTCAAATTTCGTAAATTAGGGATAACAACATCAATAACTAATTCGCTACTAAGACGTATCTTTCTTTCTGATGGTAAAGTACTGATGGTAAGCATAAAATGGAGGAGTGCTTCGCTCAAGGTTCCAATTACTCTGTCATAGTCCAAGTCTTGATCAGTGGCGACCAACCTGTCTATGGATTTATTCATTAGGAGATCAATGTATTGTCGTGAAGATTGAATGCATGAGGTGATATCTTTTTGAATTTTTTCTTTACCTATTTCTCTTACTACATAGTACAATTCTTTCTTAATCTTTTCTCCAGTAAGCTCATGTTTCAATGATAAAGTATAACCTAAACAATTTGCCTATATAACTTGTCATACTGGAGTACTTTTAGGATTGAACCCATCATAATTAAATACTAATTTTTCTCTACAGCTTTCTATAAGGTCGTTCCAAATATGAATAGAAAAAAATTTAAAATTACTGAGGAATTTGTAACGATCACTAAATTTAAGTTATTCATCAGGTTCTAAATAGAGATATTATGGATTTTCTTACCTTTGCATTACAGGAACAAATCCGTGCTAGAGTAACCAAAAGCCTAAATGATGGTATCCAGCTTAATATGTCCACAGAAGAGTCCAAGAAATTTTTAAGGAGACATGTAAACATCAGAACAAATCTTGTCATTATGATAATAGACATTAACAATTCCACACAAATGAGTCTGACATTACCAGATTTTAAATTCGCCCTAATACTACAGACTTTTGCCCAAGAAGTAAGCATTGTTGTTTCTGGCTATGGAGGCTTTGTTTTCAAATATGAGGGAGATGCCGTTATCGTAATTTTTCCAGCAGAATATGATCAGATAAAAGCATGTAAAAATGCGTTAAATTGTTCAACGGCCATACTGGAGATTCTAAAAAAAGCAGTCAATCCTGTTTTTAAGGAAAATGAATTACCAGAAATTACAGTAAGAACAGGATTAGCTTATGGACCTACTTTAGTAGTACTTTATGGAAAAAGTTTAGAGAAAGCTCACGTTGATATAACAGGCTCAAGTATTAGTCTTGCGGCTAAAATCGCATCTATTGCAAAACCGAATCAGGTGTTGGTGGGTGAACTCATTTACAATATTATCGCAGACTCGAAAGATAAAGAATTGGACAAGATCAAGTTCGAGGAAGTACGCTTGGATCCGATAAAATGGAAGTACCTCTCTCAATCTGATCCTCAGAGTTTTTACCATGTTTACCAATATTTAGTAAATTAGACTGTTAATAAAGAAAAAGAAATTAGAAATTATAAGAGTTCGTAATGTCACAAAATCACCTGCTTTGTTAATCTTAAAACCTTAGAGATCCGTTTGTAGCATGAATCATATCTTAGCTGCTTGGTACTTTTGTTACTTATATTTACAAATTTTTAATGCAGACAGGGAGTGAAATATCTTTTAACAAAGAGTAGATTTGGTAGCTATATTAATAAGATAGGTTTATTTTACGACCGTTACTGTGCACTTAGAATAGTGAACTAACTTGTATGATGTACCACCTAACATGTCTTTTGAGGTACCGTACTTTCCTCTACTACCTAAGACCAATGTATCTATATCTTTCCTATTGGCAATTTTTAAAATTTCCTCAGCAGCATTGCCGACAGAGTGAATTGTGCTTACTGATTGGACATCTAATAATTTAGCTTTGGTCCTATATTTATTAAGCATCTCTTTGCTTAAATTCTTTAGTTCTCTCAAAATAGAGTATCCTGTAGTGGCATATTCCTCGACTACATTGATAATGAGCAACGGAATGTTTTTGCTTAGGGAAAGTTCACATGCATATTGAAAGGCCTTATCTGAATACTCAGATCCATCGATTGCCACAAGTACGAAAGATTTTCTCTTTGGTTTCAATATGAATCATTCATATCTACAATCTATTAAAATTATTTTTTATGGAAATATGCCAAACTTTATCCAAGGCCAACTTATGTAAATGATTAGACATTTTTGCAAATGTGGTTAACGAATAATCGTACTTAAGAGATATCCAATGCAATAAGAAACTGCAGCAGCTGCTCCACCCATTAAAACAGTGTTAAATCCCGAAGCAATAATTGGTTTGTGTACTACTTTACCTCTGATATTTCCGATCAAGAAAAATGAACTTGCCGTGGCTACTATTGAGTATAATAAAGCGTTACTAATCGATACATTTGAGCCAGACAGATAAACAAAAATGAAAGGGATTAATGGGATTATACCTATTGTATTAAAGCCCACAAAAGTATTCACAGCGCTAACGATGGGAGTGTATTTGCCTTCAATTAATCCAATTTCTTCTCTCATCATTGTGTCTATCCACACTTTACGTCTTGAAGTGATTACTTTTACAATTTCATCCAAAAGTTCCTCTTTGAAACCCTTTTTGCTATATATTTCTCTGATCTCCTGTTTTTCTTCGTCTACGCGATTATCAATTTCCCACTCTTCTCTTTTCTTCTCTCTTTGAATAAATTCATTCTGTGTTTTTACTGCCAAGTAATTTCCGATAGCCATCGAAAAACCGTCAGCTAGTAAATTTGCAAATCCTAATATTATGATGATCGAAGGCGAAAGCGATGCTCCTATGACTCCAGTCACAATTGCAAAAGTTGTGACTGCACCGTCTATCGCGCCGTACACAAAGTTTTCGACAGAGTATTTCATAATACTAGATTACCTGACTTGTTTTAAACACTTCGTGTATAGAAATGAGTAAAACCATACTGACTCATTCCATATCGCCTGATCTAATAGTTTAGATAATAACAAATGTAAAACCGTATTGTGCCCGCAATAGACACCGGTCCTGGACTCAGACGAAGTGTTACTCTAGTTCAAGCCGTGATGTATGGAATCGGATTAATTTTAGGTGCGGGAATTTACGTGCTAATTGGAGACGTAGCAGCAATTGCGGGTAATGCCATGTGGATTTCATTTTTGTTGGCAGCAGCAATGGCAACATTGACCGGATTAAGCTATGCTGAACTATCATCCGTTTTCCCAAAGAGCGCTGCTGAATATGTCTATGTGAAAGCGGGGTTTAACAATAATTTTTTGGCCTTGTTTATTGGTTGTTTGACAATTTTTGTAGCGATAACTTCTGCAGCCACCGTAGCAATTGGTTTTTCAGGTTATTTGGCTGTCCTTCTGCCAGGATATCCACCCATCCTGTATGCGATAGGTCTAGTCCTCGCTCTATCATTTTTGAATTACTATGGAATTAGGGAGTCAGTATGGGTAAACAGTATATTTACATTGGTAGAAGTTTCGGGACTTTTAATAATAATAGGAGTAGGATTGTCGATCGGATCAATTGCAGATACTAATTATTTTGAACTGCCGGGTATTGCATATTCTTCACATGCTGCCATTATCTCAACAATTCTAGCATCGACTGTACTTGTATTTTTCGCATATTATGGATTTGAAAACATTTCCAATATTTCTGAAGAAACTAAAAATCCAACGAGAACAATTCCCAGAGCTTTAGTTTTTTCTATTCTAGTTACTACAATAATCTATGTTTTAGTTGCCGTTTCTACTGTGGCTTTGGTGGGATGGGAAGAATTATCCAATTCTACTGCTCCTCTCGCACTTGCAGCATCCAAAGCATTGGGCAACAACGGCATAATCGTACTAACCATTCTTGCGCTGTTTGCTACTACCAATACAGTTCTGATGATGCTAATTTCGGGATCAAGGATAATTTTTGGAATCGCAAAATATGACGAGGCAATCCCTACTATACTTGCTGAAGTACATACTACCAGAAAGACACCATGGTTAGCAATAATATTTACTATGGCCTTTACTTTGGCCACTATTATTCTGTATTCTGGTAAACTTACAGATGTTGCCAGTATTTCAGTATTCAGTATATTAGTTGTATTTGTATTCGTCAACTTTTCTGTAATAAGTCTTCGATTCAAACAGCCTACATTACAGAGACCATTTATGTCTCCATTTAAGGTTATGCAGGTACCAATATTTCCTGTACTAGGGCTGATTATGACGATGGTTATTATGTTTCAGTTTAATTATCACGTGGTGTTATCTACAGTGGTACCTTTAATTTCAATCATGATTCTATGCTTAATTTTAAC
>JAATVN010000215.1 GCA_014523595.1 Nitrososphaerales archaeon TH5888
ACAAGCGAAAACCGGGACAATCAATAATTACAACCCAGAGAATAGAAGAAGATAAAGTAGAAATTTTGTCGGGAGTTTTTAATGGATATACTACTTCAGCTCCCATATGTGCGATAATATGGAACAAAGATTCAGATTCTAAGCCGTATGAGGTGATAAAGAATAGTCCACGGCCAGGTCATGCAGATTATCCATCTTTCGTAAAATACGGAGGATATGCAGACTATAGAGGAAGCGGTAGATTTTCTGGCAGATTAACAGCAACCATGGTCATGGGTGGTGCAATAGCACAAAAGCTCTTGAATCACACGTTGGGAATCGAAACGATTGCTTATACGACTCAGATAGGTCAAATTAGTTACAAATCTTTATCCTATCAAGATTCAAAACAAAATAGATATGCAAATGATGTTCGCTGTCCTAATCCTGAAATTGCTGAGAAAATGAAATCAGCTATAATCGATGCAAGGAAAAATGGAGATTCTCTGGGAGGAATTGTCGAGTCTATATCTGTGGGATTACCAGTAGGATTGGGAGAACCGATATTCTCTTCAATGGAATCTGATCTCAGTAAAGCGTTATTTAGCATTCCATCTGTAAAGGCTATAGAATTTGGATCTGGTTTTTCAGGAACAAAGCTGAAAGGTTCTGAAAATAACGACGAGTATGTACTCTCTGAAGACAACAAGATAATAACAAAGACGAACAATTCTGGAGGAATATTAGGAGGTTTGACTAATGGTATGCCATTAGTAATAAGAATTGGATTCAAGCCAGCATCATCCATAGCAAAAAAACAAAAAACAGTAGATTTGGTTTCCAATTCTGAATGTGACATTGTTGTTCCTGGAAGACACGACCCCTGTGTTGTTCCTCGAGCTATACCAGTAGTAGAGTCGTTAGTTTCATTGATTTTGGCTGACCACGCGATTAAATGGAATCTAATACCACCTGTTCTAAGTGAAGGAAAAAAATGAGCGAAGAAAATGAACTCAAATTAGAAAAACTGCGCGATGACATGCGACTTGTGACCGCAGACATAATAAAACTTGTAGATAAGAGAATGAATATAGCAAGTCAAATCGGAAATATCAAGAATAATCTGATGATGAAAATAGAGGATGTTTCCGTTGAACAAGATATAGCGAGGTATGTTCATGATAAGGGAACGCAAGTAGGATTGAATAATGAGTTTATAGGGAGGCTATTGAATTTATTATTTTTAGAATCAATAAGAATTCAAAAGGAAAAAACTTCAAACAAAGAAACAAAGCTAGACCACATGGCCATGTTTTTGAAAGCAAAACAATTAGAATCTGAGGGTAAGAAGATAATTCATCTGGAAGTTGGTGAGCCCGATTATATGCCTCCCGTTAGTGTCAAACATGAATTATTGAAAACTTTTGAGAAAAGGCATGTTCACTATACTCAAACGACTGGAATTCCTCTACTAAGAAAGTCAATTGCAAAAGAGAGATCAGTAAGGGATGATAATGTCATAGTTAGTCCCGGGGCAAGGTTTGCAGTATTTAGCGCAATGGTTTCTACATTATCAGTTGGCGATGAAATAGTCATTTTTGAACCCGCGTGGCCTGCTTACAGAGATTGTGCAAATTTTATCGGTGTAAAAGTTAAGGCAATCAAGACCACCGTGGAACAAAAATGGGATCTAGATTTGGAAGAATTAGAGAAGATGATAACACCTAATACCAAAATGATAGTTCTAAACTCTCCGAATAATCCAACAGGAAAAATAATCCAGCAAAGAGAAATCGAGTACATCCTTAAATTGGCTAGGAAAAATAACATCTTTGTTCTAAGTGATGAGGTGTACTCAATGTATTCCTACATTCCTTATAGGAGCATCCTTGAATTTGAATACGATAAGAGCATAATGGTTTCCTCATTTTCAAAGAGTCACGCTATGACAGGCTTTAGAGTCGGATATGCAATAGCTTCAAAAAATATCATAGATAAAATTTCCAAGATTCAAGCAATAGCTGTAACGAGTGTAGCCGAACCAATGCAATATGCCGCTGTTGCTGCAATGAAAAGTAATGTTACTAACAACGCGACTTTAATGAAGAAACGATTAGATTTCATAAGAAGGGAACTAAAGGACATTCCTTGCGATTTCATCAACCCAGATGGTGGTATGTATTACTTCCTAAGATTCAAAAATAACATCGATGTCAATAAGATAATATTTGATCTCTTAAATGAGGGAGTTGCGGTAGCTCCGGGAACTGGTTTTGGAGAATCATACTTTGATTTCATTAGAATTTCAGCGTGTCAACCAATTAAATTACTAAATGAGGGATTAAAAATATTAAGAAAGGTTATGAATGTGTGATATAATGGCTAAATCAGTCGCAATAGTAGGTGCTGGAAAAATGGGTTTGTGGTTCTGCAACTATTTTTCAAAAAAAAATAATTTTGAGGTATTATTGTATGATAAGAGAAAGATCAAATTAGATCCAAAAAAATTCGCTGGTAACATAACTGTCTGCAAATCACTGCAACCTTGTGTTAGCAAAGCTGACATCGTTATTGTGTGTGTACCAATTAGGATAACAGTTCCTGTAATTAACAAATGCACATCAATGATGAAAAAAGGAGCCTGCATAGTAGAGATATCTTCACTTAAACTGGACATCTTTAATTCTTTGCTAGATATTCCAGATTACTTGATTCCTCTGTCGATTCATCCAATGTTCGGTCCAGGAGCTAAGAAGTTGAGTGATACTAAATTATTGTTAATACCAATAAGGAACGAAAATAGAGAACAAAAGTTAGTAAGATCATTATTTAAGGAGGCAAGAACAATAGTAATCAAAGACCCAAAATCTCATGATTCAATTATGGCAATAATATTAGGAATGATTTACTACGTAAATTTATTACTGGCTAGCACATTAAGCAATGAAAATATCACACTACTAAAGAGAGTTTCCGGAACTACTTTTTATCTTCAAAAACTCCTCTTTGAAAGCATACTGACAGACAATTCATCACTTATATCGTCACTGCTTGCGGATAACAAGCAATTAATAAAATATTTAAAAAAATATAATGAAGAGTCGGCTAAATTATTCGAAATAATAATCAAGAATAAGAATATTCTTGAAAAAAGAATTAATAGAATCAAGCAAAGCTATACTAACAAGAGAAACATTATGTCATCGTATGAAAAAATGTATTCAATAATATCGAAAATGAACGACTAATGAATAAGATGTTTACTCAATCATTTAGATGTAAAGTAAAGATATATGATAAAAAAAATTGCTTCTGATTTATGTTGTGTAAATAATTCCTGTAAAAAGATAGGCCTAAGACTAGAATCATTTCTAGACGTAAAAGATGAATGCATAGAAGGATTCCTTTCATGCAAAGTTTGTAACTCAAAATACCCCATTATTCAAGGTGTTCCAATATTGTTGGAAAATTTTCATGAATACGCTCGTCAAAGAATTATGACATATGGTAAATGGATAATAAATTCTAAATCTTCTAAACTCAAATCCTTTCTTAAATCAGAAGGTGCAAAGATTCATAGTCCAACATATAACGATCGTTACGAGGAGAACAATATTTGGTATAAATCTTACTTGAATACTCATCATGGTTACCCTTCAGATGATAGGCTATTGTCTTTATTGAAAAAGCAAATAAAACCAGATCACATTTACAAAATGCTGTCTAACAAGAACTTGAACTTAAATGGGGTAGGATTGGACATTGGATGTTCTTTCGGATCAAGCACTTTTGAATTGTCAAAAAAATTAACATATGTCTTTGGAGTAGATCTTTCATTCTCATTCATACTAGAAGCTAGAAAAATAATGCATGATAAAAAAAGTAGAAATGTAGAATTTATTGTAGCAGATGCGATAAATCTTCCCTTTGAATCAAAATTCTTTCAGAGCATAATTGCATTGAATATTGTTGATAGAGTCGATCTGTACACGCTTATTTCTTCTGTGAATAGTTGCATCAAAAACCATGGAAAACTTATTTTGATTGATCCTTACCATTTTGTGAACAATAATGGTAAGGATAAACTTGATTCAATCCAAATCAGAAAAATTGTAGAAAAATTTGGATATAAAATAAATAATAAAGAATCATATATACCATGGATAATGAAAATAAACGAAAGATCTTATCTCTTCTACTTTGTGGATTTTATAGAAGCAAAGAAAAATGATTAAAAATAGTTTCGGAGATAATCTACATAAATTTTTGTACAAATCAGAGCTACAGTACTAATAGACTAATCAAACTCCAATTCAAATATTTCAAAGTTTCTGATTCTTGTTTCTCAATGGATTTGCAATAGCATCCAGTGTATTTCCAATCAAGAAAAAAGCCAGGGCGGTTAATGCTATCATAAGTCCAGGAGGCACAATCCACCACCAAATACCTCGTGACGCAGCATCTGCGGTATTTGCTTCATGAAGTAGTTGTCCCCAAGTAGGTAATGATGGATCTCCTAAACCGAGAAAGCTCAATGCGGCTTCGGTAAGAATAGCTGCAGGAACAGCTATTGCCACACTTGCAAATGTCAGTGGAAGTAGTTGTGGAATTATGTGTTTAAAAATTACCTTTAAATCTGACTGTCCCATTAGTTTAGCTGCTTCGACATACTGAAAATTGCGCATCTGTAATGCAATGCTTCTAATCACTTTTGCAGTTCCCATCCAGCTAAAAATTAGTAAAAATCCAATTATTAGAAAGATGTTACTCCCATAAATAATCGTAAGAAGAATAAGGAGCGGCAAGGTTGGCAACGCGTAAAATATATCATTTACTCGCATCATTGTTTCATCAGTTCTCTTTCCTCTGTATCCAGCTACTACACCATAAAACAATCCAATAGCTACTGAAAATACGGAAACAGTTAGCCCTATGAATAATGCTATAGGAGTCCCCCATATGATCCCAACAGCAAGATCTCTTCTCAAGTCATCAGTTCCTATGATACCGAATACTTTACCTCCAAGAATTAACCCGGCATCTTCAACGCTGCT
>JAATVN010000034.1 GCA_014523595.1 Nitrososphaerales archaeon TH5888
ATAAAAATAAGAACCTCACTTACGCAATAACTCAAGTTAGTGGATATAATTCTAATGATAATACATTTATCCCCGGTCTTGAAAATAATAAAACAGATAGCATCGGTATACCTCCAATTAATAATACTGTGTCCCTCGTAGCCGGCAGAGTAGACGAACTGCAGTTTAATATTACCAATACCAATACCAATCCAATCATAGATGCTGTAGTTTCACTTGTTTCAGAGTCCAGCTCAATAAAGATCCTTGGCGATTCAAAATGGAATCTGAATGAAATAGATCCATATACCACAAAACAATTCCTAACTAGAGTTTTTGCTTCAAAATCGTTGATTAATAGCCCAGTATCCTTTAAGGTATCGATACAATATATATATGATAATCAAGCCAAGTCTGAATCTTTTAATCTAGGCGCAAATGTAAAAGGTGATATCACAGTAAATATTAATGATCTTGCTGTTAACTATATAGGTGGAAATCCAAATCTTGTTGGAAATATTTTGAATAAAGGCAATACATTGGCTTTATTCACAACAATTGAGATATCAAATCCATCATCACCATCATCATCATCAAGCTTAGCCGAGCAAAGTGAAGGACAATTACCACCATCATCTACACAAGGATCTGAAAATAAGGAAATTCTTGTTCCTGCATCTTCTTTCCCTCAATATCTTGGAGATTTAGAAGAAAATTCGCCACTCCCATTTAGTATTCCTTTGGCAATAAATAATAACACTTCTTCTGGAATTTATCCTGTTTCATTGAAAGTAACATATAGTGATGACCTGAGAAATAGTTATACTGTTATTAATAATGGAACTGTTGAATTTGTTTCTCCTGTCACAACAAGTAATAAGGGGCAAGGCTTTCTTGGCAATTATGATACATTACTAATCGTAGTAATATTAGCCATAGTAGGGATAATTATCTTCATAGTTGTTAGAAGATTCAGATCAAAGAAAAAGACTGGGATCCAAAATATAGAGCCTGAACACAAGGAGGAAAATAGTGGTCATGATAATGACAAAGGAAATGATGAAGATATTGAATCACTTCTGGGTGGCGAGGATTCCACTTACAAGGAGAATTTTCAGAAAAAATAAGGAAGAGATAGCAGAATCATGAATATTAAAGATATTTTTGCATTGTCATTTGATGCATTGAAAGAAAGAAAAACTAAATCCATATTGACCATAATTATGGTAATGGTCGGAAGTAGTTTAATGGTGGCTGTTGGAGGTATTAGTGCTGGATTTGGTGGTTTTTTTAACAAACAGCTAAGTAATCTAGCGGCCAATATCATTTTCATAAATCCAGCCCAGGTGCAGCAAGGTGGAGGAGGACCAGTCGTTGGACCACCACCAACTCCAAAAATTACATTAAATGCGGCAGTTGAAAATAGGTTAAAATCTTTACCGTTTGTTGATGATGTAATTCCGTCATATCAATCTCAAGTAATCCTGGAATCTCAAGGAGACTCAAAAGAGTATCAAGTATTCTCAATGGATCCTCAGAAACTAACGGTACTTTCTCCTACGCTGGAATTTGTCGAAGGCTCTACTATACGACAAAATGATCCCTCCGCCATAATTATTTCAAATGATTTGGCCAATCCTCCTGGTGAGTCTGCTCCATTTTTAAAGTTGTTTCAGACCGTTAAGGCCACATACACTTTTGTAGACCCTACAACAGGCAAGAGAGAACAAGAATCAAAAAGTTTCGTTGTAAGAGGAATAATAAAACAAACAGGAAATCCAAACATTGATAATTCAGCGGTAATCGATACCGAAGTTGGCAACGCATTATTTCATAAATCTGGAAAATTTGATTCGTTAATTGTAGTTGCTAGATCGGGAATTTATGTAGATTCAATCGAGCAAGAAATTAGAAAGCTTTATGGTAACGATATTGGAATTACAACTGTTAAGGCTATCATCAAGACTGTGCAAGAGTTTACGGGAGGCATTAGTGCATTTCTTTTAAGCATAGCAATAGTGTCTTTAGTTGTAGGTGCAGTGGGAATTATTACAACTCTATATACATCAGTTATAGAAAGGACACGCGAAATTGGAACAATGAAAGCAATCGGTGCAAAAGGTAGACACATACTTGCCTTGTTTTTGACCGAGGCATTAATGATTGGAATTTTTGGGGCCACGTGTGGTATATTGGGAGGAATTGTTGGTGCTTATATTTTGAGCGCAGGTTTTGCTGGTAACGATGGGGCATCGAACCAATCACAAATAGCTCCTATTTTTCTGGCCGCTGACATGACCAGGGTGTGGTTGATTTCAAGTGCACTTAGCGTACTAGCAGGTTTGTTTCCTGCCTTAAAAGCATCCAGATTACTTCCAATTGTAGCATTAAAAAGAGAATAGAATTGAATTCTTTTCGGTTTTTTCTTTAGAGAACGGACTAATTATCTATACTCTTCACCGCAATCTCCAATAATCTCATATAGATTATTTGCGTTCTCACATACTTGTTCAATCAATTCAAGATCCGAGTCATCCAAATTGAAGTTGAAAACATTACTGTTATCATCTATATGATCAATTATCCCGAGCCTTGCACCAATAATAACACCTGCAACCGTAGCTTTGGAAAGGAT
>JAATVN010000035.1 GCA_014523595.1 Nitrososphaerales archaeon TH5888
AGGCCAAGAACATCTATTACTATGGCTACAAACATTAGCACCACGGTTAGTATCCATGCCAAATATTTGACTTTGAATAAACCAAATCCAAGAACGCAAATACCTACCCCTACTAAACAGAGGAACGCAGCTATTGATGTCATAATCCCCTTACTGATGTGCGTAAATGTCATGATGTGAGGGGCCAAGGCATCGGTCACTGTCTTGGTTATTATAGACTTGACGCCAGAAGTTTGGTTATTGAGATAATCTTGTACGGCAGTTTCGGAATAATTCGCAGTTTTGTTAAATATACCAATCCCTAAAGCTAAGAATACTATTCCGCCAACAAAAATTGCAATTGAAATTATTGTGAGACCTCTTAATCTATGTTGTTGCACAGCTTTCTTGCACCAGACATCATTTAAATTTCTTTACCTGCAAAAAGTAGGGTAGATTCACTTGACTACTATATAATCGCAAAATGAATTATAAATTGTAGATAACTTGTATGGATAAGTAGGAAATGATGAATTATGGAACTTTTCTTGCCTCAGTAAAATAACGGTTTTATCATACTTATGCATAGTTTAATATCTTCCCCCGCCTCTCAAAGAATCGTCTTTGGTGCACAGCCAGCCAATGACACGAAGGAAGAAGTCTGTAATGCCTAAACCAGTTGATTTGAGGATCCACAAATGTTTATCTCTGAAATTTCCATTTGTCGAGAATAATTGATTGAATAATAATTGTTCATAATCAAATAGTGGATATTCCTTCTTGTCTTTAACGGGTAGGCCTACGACGTGATTGAAGCAGCATCGTCCGTCTGTCTCTTGCGCTAGCCTAAGATGCTCTTGTTGATCCCAGATCCAGAAGGGTTTGTCCTTTAGTAGTGGAACGCTAGACGATGAAGTTCTTTCTTTCTGTTGGTTTACTTTCTGGTGCAGTTGATAAGGTGATACCATTACTAATACTAGGAGCTACGTCAAAGTAATTCGAAAGTGTTAAGTTTAGTCGATGCAACTCGGCCAGTGAAGTTTGAACAACGACCGGATTATAGACCTGATCATTATCATTTCTTGATATTATTTCATGGTGCATTCTCTGCAAGTCTACTATTTCATTAATGCGCTCTTTGAACTCATGTAGATATTCATACTCGCCTTCCCTCAACTGCGAATACCATTTGTAGGAATCTCTCTTTAGCCGTTGTCTGATATTCCAAAGAGTCATTCTTGTTATTGTGTGCCCTGTCTGATTGAGAATATGTTTTATTATCAATGGGTCCGGAATTCTCTTGATAGTCAGATTAGTGACTATGCTCTCTATTTCCGTCCTCTCTCTGTTTGTAAACTTCGCCACACTTGTATATTTACACTCTGTAAAAATAAACTTTCTTTACCTATTCACAATAGCTTTAATTCATTTATTTGAATCTAAAAAAAAGAAGGAGACTTGAAGTAATTACTTGAAGTAATTATTGCCCTTCCTGAAGAGCCTTTAAGATAATCAGCTTTTGCAGCGCATCCAATGCCTCTAGGTTCTTAGTAGCTTCCTTTGGGTCTTGCATTCCCTTGATCTTTTCAATGACGTCCCTCACCTTCGGATCTTCCTCTACGTCGGCCAAAGTTGGATGATTCTGTTTCAAGGAGTTAATCCATAGATCGAGTGGTAATCCCTGGACCTGAGTCGGCTTTCCCTCGGTCTGGTTTCCCTCAGTTTGGTTCTCTTGAGCATTTGCCACCTTAAAAGTGGGAGTCGCAAGGAGGCCTGCTGATAGGAGCACACTTGCTAGCACAGCCAAAATTCCTATTTTTTGATACATTAATGGTAACTACTAGTTTATGCTATAAATGAGTGCGAACCATCAAAATATGAAATTTTGGTTTTAACGAACAGGTTATTATGGCTAACGGTTTATTGCTATTGAAATCACACATTCTGAGGATTTTAAGTCGTCAGTTATCTTACTGTTTGTTTTCATTTTTTACTACCCATCCTTCTTTCTTTAATTCTTCTTGCATATCGTGTACTATTTTTTCTCGCTGTTCATCATCAAGTCTTTCGTAACTTTTCATTGCATCGTTTTTCAACTTTATTACTGAATCTGGAATTTTACCAATATATGGAACTTGTGTTTTAATATCAAATCCAATTTTGATACCATATTTCAAAGACGTGAATACCACCATGTCTAAATGTAGAGATTTAAAAGAAAAAACTAATTATGTTTTAAAAAATTCTGTTTTTACAATTGAGGAATTGGCAAAAAGACACGAAAAAGATTTTAAGAAATATGCCGGTATCTATAGCAAATACAACGTAGATTTCGGTCTAAAAGACGATTTAATACAATTGATGAAAAATTTTCAAGGAACGTTCCTGAGTTAGAATCTAAAAAATTCATCTGGTTTATCCGTTATAATCTAACAGTATTATCATTCGCTCTTAATAATTCATCCAATCTTATCGGAAGATATGATATCGACTGTTAAAATACTCGACAAGTGGGACCGATTCGACTAATCCAAATTATGAATGGCAATACCGAATGCCAATAAATAAAATGATATCTCGAAGATATCTTTATTTCTAGAACCGTAATTATTCCAAAATTATATCTGTAATTTCAGTGATTTTGGCTATTGTCCAAATGGAGGAATCATCCAATAACCTGCTACTGATTGAGACCAAGCAGGTTTAGGATCTTTATCATTTTGTGGTTCCAATGTTACTATTAAATCTGTATATGTGGGAGCGTAAACTAAATTTTCAGAGTATTTCAGCGTTCCCGTTGGAGAAATTTGACCTAGGCTCAACGGATATCCGGAAGCAGCATAATTTCCATCCACCATCCAAACCTCAAAGACCTTACCAGCAGGAGGCAGGAAATCTGATGCAATATTGATCTTTGTCAAATGATCATTTGTTGAAACGTCTGCCAGCCCAAAAATCTGACCACCATATCCTAGCAATGCCCCAGATTGACTAACAGTTACATTTCCTTGCGCATTTGCTTGCATCGCTTGACTGTTTAACAGAAACAGTCCAGCAATAACACTAACGGTAATAACAGCAACTAATGCTAATTTCATACTATGCATACGCTCTGCTGTTGTATATAAAGTTATACAGATAAGCTTTCGTTCTAGAGAACGATAATAAAATAACCGTTCCAAAAATCGCATTCACATAATCACATAATCATCCTTGATTTTAAATGGCTCCAGACATAAGACATTTATAATTGTCCATGTTATCATTCATATGTAAATGTATACCAACCAAAGTAAAGTTATATTGGCTGCAATAGGAGTTTTTGTAACTCTGTCGCTTTTTGTATTTCCGTCAACAAATATGATTGCATATTCTCAGTCTGAGAACCAAACTGAAGGAAAGGAGCAAGCACAAGAAAAGCTATTCGAATTGAGTCAGAAACTTAATCAAATCCTCAATGATTCGGGTGTAAATCTTACACTCCCACAGGGTGCAGAGCTATCGGCAAAGTTACAAGTGTTACAAGAATTGAAAGATTCAGCCGCATTCAAAGAATTGTCTGAAAAGTTTTCTCAAGCGGTTCAGGACTTGGGTCAAGGAAACAGAACTGAAGAACTTAAACAAGAAGCTGGTGCTGACCTTAACAAGCTAATTCAAAAGCTCGAAGACCTCAAAAATAACAGCACTCAATAATTCCATCTACTTTTCTTTATATATCTTGGCCTGTATTTTTTTATCAAGGCTATAGAGTATTCTGTAAGTCCTTCATATGGGTAACGTACGAAGTTAAGATTTTCGGGTAGCTTTTAGCACAAAAACTCGTGCATTTACTTTTTCTTACGTTACTTTACACTTATAACAGTCTTTACCTAGTATCAATTATTTGTTTGCCGGCATTCCCACTTTCAACGCTCTTCGTTTCATAATAAACATGAATGCCACTAAGCTTAGTGAAATAATAGCTCCAACTAGAAATATTGCATTAAATGCCATAGCATTTGGTACAGAACGGAATTAAAAGATTTCAAATTTAGCCGATGAAAATAGTCATCAACATGCTTGAAACCTTACAAAAGGTTTGAATACGTTACTCTTGTTACTATTAGTATGAAGCATATTCCTATTTCGTTTCACTAGACCATTAGCATCAAACCACATCAAAGTTCTTCATATGCTATACTTACTAATACAGCGATTACTTTTTAGTGCTTAATTAATGGAGAAATACTTGAGGATAGAAATAATACCGATTAATAGCTGACACAAGATCTGGGTGAATGTCTTTCCGACACTACTCCATGGATCGGTTAGGTCGGCAATTTCAGGTTCGGGTGACATGCCTCTGTAGAGGTGAGGTTTTCTCTGGTTTGAGATAAGACATTTCGGTGCGTTATAGGAAAGGATCTCTTAGGAGTTCTCTTAACTTTGGATAATTACTTTATATTTGGTCAAATAAAACGTATGTATGAATATGGAGATATCCAAAGGCGGTTCAAAATCCTCGTGGTTTTGGGCTTTGCAGATTGCTGTTGGCAGTTTATGTTTACTTCTTTCTGGTGTGATTCTCTTTTATGGCATTGAAACTCCAGCTGGGGCGTATATCTGGCTATTTTTGGCCGGAATCGGCTTAATAACACTTGGAGCAGAGAGGCTGGCTAGTGGAATACTAGCAAAGGGTGTCAAAAGATCATCCCGTTTGCTCAATATAGGTGTAGGTGTCGGTCTCATTATCTATATTGGATCGGGCTTCTTCTATCCTGAATTTGCCACAAAATGGCTTATCTACTTTCTAGGGTTTGGTTTACTAGCTAATGGTATCATAAGAATAGTCAGTGGTTTGAAAAAGAAGGAGGAAGAATCATATGATATCTCTTCCGTTGCGTTAGGAGTATTAATTACTTCTTTGGCTATACTGGTCTTGGTGTATCCGAAGCTGGGGTTATTACTACTTATTGTCATGACTATTATAGCCCTTGCGATAAGTGGAATACAAATAATATTAGCAGGATTGAGGGGTAGACGGAAGGAAAGACTCGGCGCCGAAACCCTAACAAAAGCCTCTGTGAGTGAACAAGAAGCTTCTGCGGAAGGTAGAAAAGGAATTTGGAAGAGCGGAACCTGGTTCAGGGACGAAGAGAAAAGATATCTTCTATTTAGGGGAGTGAACTTTGGCTCAAGAAGTAAATTACCTCCTTATCTTCCCATAGCACCTCTTGATGTTCATGACATATCTAAACTTGATTTGAAGAGGGAAATCGAAGCGGTAAAATCAGAATTGGATCTTTTGAAAAACCTTGGGTTTAATATTATACGTCTCTTAATTTCATGGAAAGCTATAGAACCTCGCCCAAATTCAAATCTAGAAGAGTTACTGCCAGAGGGAAGGAAATATCTTGAGTACATGAAGGTAATAATTGACGAGCTGTATGCAAGAAACCTTTACGTAATTTTAGATTTCCATCAAGATATTGCAAACGAAGTATACGGTGGTGATGGATTCCCTGATTGGGCCATTGCTATTGATGAGGAGCATGAAAAACCAAAGGCTCCTACCAAGCCTGACAAAAAGTGGCAATTTAAATACATGATAAACAAGTCCCTAAAAGAGACCTTGAAATCGTTCTGGGAGAATGATTTGACAAACTTAGATGAGGGTCTTAAAAACTATCCTGTTCGCACGCATTTGGAGAAAACTATCGGACAGACTGTTAAATTCTTCAAATCATTAAATGATGGTCTTGGACATCCAGCCATCATGGCTGTTGAACCCTTTAACGAACCTCATCCTAGTACTATAGCGAAAAAGGAATTTGAAGTCAAGTATCTTATGGATTATTATCGCAACGTAAACTCTGAAATTGAAAAGTTTGACAAAGCCCTCTTTATATTTATTGAACCAAGAGTTGATTGGATTATGCCTGCTGATAGCGGCGGTATGCCTGTGAGTTATGGAGCATCCCCCCTTGATGTAAAGAGCTCATTTAAAATGGACTTTATAAAAAATGTAATGGTAGATAAGAAACTCTTAACTAAGAAATTGGAAACCTATCTGCCAGTTGATCTAAATTCTAATTCAAGATTTGGTAACAACGGTGTCCTGTCTTTTCATTACTATGATACATTGGCTGTAGCCAGCTCATTTGTAAAAATTCCTGAAAGTCTTTACACTTACAAAATCGAATTTCCCGTGATTTTTAGTCAATTATCTCAGGCTGCCACTGAACGTGGACTAATTCCGTTCATAACAGAATTTGGTGCATTCCAAGAGGCAGAGCAAATAAGAGAATATTTGGATCTGCAATATAATCAAATAGAAGCCTTTCTTCTTAACGCTACTATATGGAACTACGATCTATACAATACGGAAGAAGGCAAGGATAATTGGAATTATGAAAACTACTCACTACTTGGACCTGACAGAAAACCACGAAATGTAGATGCAGTTGCACGCCCATATCCGATGCGAAGCTCCGCAGAACCTACTCTCATATTTTTTGATATTGATTCAAAGTATGCTGCAATTATTCTAAAGGGTAAAGTCGTGACGGAAGAACCGACAGTCGTATACATTCCTTTTGATATACATTACTCACCTGAATTTACAGTGTGGGCTACCAGTAATGAATTGAAATGGGATAAGGTAAATAATTTATTATACTGGTATCCTGCAAAGAATCAAGATTATAATCAGTTGGTAATAGGAAAGGGTAAACTTGTCAAACTGGAAACTGATGTCTTACCTCAACAATCAAAAGATTTAGCTAGCAAGACAATTTACAACAGTACTTTTGGATAAGCTCATTAAGAAAAAGATGGTCATTTCAATTTTTCTGAGCTTATCAGATTGCTCACTGAAATAAGAAGAGCTTATATAGGAACAATTGTAAAATAGGCAAAGATTGCCTGAATCTAGTAAAAGCAATGATGGTAATGGTCATCCTACTGGAAAACAAGTTACCGTAGAAACACCCAAGGTTGCTACAAGATCCCTCTGGATTATGGGGATTAGCATAATTATAGTCTTGTATGTGCATACTTCATTAGCTCCTGCGCTTACTGAAATGGCGGACTATTTTGATAAGGACTATGCGACTATTAGTTGGGTTCTCACAGTATACCTAATTTCGGGTGCCGCGATAACCATAGTCATAGGAAGACTTGCTGACACATATGGCCCGAAGAAGATGCTACTCTTAGTATTCGTGTGTTTCACCGTTGGAACAATACTGGCGGGCTTTGCTACAGAATTTTATACTTTGTTGATATTTAGAATCATCC
>JAATVN010000216.1 GCA_014523595.1 Nitrososphaerales archaeon TH5888
GTCACAGACCCAGAACGATCCGGTGAACCAAGTGCTCTTATTCGTCCTGCTCTTTCATAAAATTCTGCCAGTCTTGACGCCAAATACGAGGGATAACCTTCTTCTGCAGGCATTTCTTCCAATCGACCTGACATCTCTCTAAGTGCTTCTGCCCATCTACTTGTAGAGTCAGCGACGAGAACTACATCATAGCCCATATCTCGATAATACTCCGCCATAGTAACACCCGTATAGATTGATGCTTCTCTAGCGGCAACAGGCATGTTACTCGTATTTGCAACGAGGACTGTTCTTTCCATTAGTGGCCTTTGAGATCTGGGGTCAATCAAGTGTGGAAATTCTACAAGAACTTCTGTCATTTCATTGCCGCGTTCTCCACAGCCAATGTAGACTACAACCTTAGAATCTGCCCATTTAGCTATCTGATGCAGAGTCACAGTTTTTCCTGTACCGAATCCACCAGGAATAGCACCAGTTCCACCTTTTGCAATAGGGAAATATGTGTCAATAATTCTCTGTCCAGTAACTAGTGGTACTGAAGGGTCGTATCTTTCAGCATATGGACGTGACTTTCTAACAGGCCATCTGTGATACATCTTTAATTCAATCTTGTCTCCGTTCTTGCTACTAGCATGCCCAATGACATGCTCTAAATCATATTCTCCCTCCTTGGCAATTTCAGTAATAGTTGCCTCAGGATAATTTGGAGGAACCAAAATATTATGAGTCAAAAGAGGAGTTTCTTGGACTGACCCGAGTATAGACCCTCCAAAAATAGTGTCATTTTTTTTCACTGATGGAGTAAACTTGTATTTCTTTTTCATATCAACAGGGCTAGTTGTGATACCTCTACCAATGAATGCTCCCGACTTTTTGGCAATATCATCTAACGGTCTTTGTATGCCATCGTAAATCTTACCGATAATTCCGGGACCAAGAAGAACTGAAAGTGGTTGACCGGTACCGATTACCTCTTCTCCGGGCTTTAGACCAGATGTAGATTCATAAACCTGAATAAATGCTACATCTCCAGTTAATCTGATAACTTCTCCAATGAGTTTGGACTCACCGACTTCTACTGTCTCATACATTTTTACAGTTGACATCCCATCAGCCCTAACTGCCGGACCGCTAACCCATACTATCTTTCCTTTTGCTACCATCTACCTGTTTTCGCCTCTAAGCAGTTGGACTATGTCTTTCCTTATTAAAGGTTTGAGGGTTTCAATATTAGAATCAAGTGTATTATCTAAAGTCATTGTTCCATCCACAGAAGCTGCTTTTATTCCACCAATGATATCTATTGCCTCGTCTGATACCGTTATTTTCATTTTCTTATCGGATGATTCTTGTGACGATATCTTTTTTACCAGTTTCAAGTCAGCGCTGTTGCATTGTATTATAATTTCAGAACCTAGCTTTGCAATGCTATCTTGTATCATTCCGGTTAATAATTTTTCATAATCTTTCTCATTATTACCTTTTGCAAGTTTTTCCTTCGCTTTATTAAAAATTTCGTCAATAGCTGATTCAATAATAACTAGTTCTTTATTCCTAGCATTTAATGTGCTAGATCCTATTATTTGCCGCTTTAGATTCTCAGCCTGTTTTTTTGACGATTCTATAATGTTAGCATATTCAACTTGTAGACTGCCTTTAGAAGTCTCTAAATTTTTCAACGAATTTTGAAGTGCAGAGTCGATCTCTGAGATCAATGCGGATTCTTTTTGCGAAAGAACTTTGTCAATTGTTCTTTCTAAAGAATTTAGACTCATTCATTGATTTCTCAGAACTACGTGATTTTAATCTTTTGATAGCAAGATTTCTTCAAAAATAAAATTAGGATAACTCATCCCAATTTTTTACTTAATGTTTGTAATTAGAGTATTAGTCCATACTAATCTGTTCTTGATATGTTTATGAGCCTCTACATACTTCGCAGGTAAAAGTACCTTCAGAATACATTAACTCATCTGACCATTCGCCGCATTCATCACAGAAACCTGAGATAGCAGATGCGGGTCTACCAATTTCTCCTCTAATCATAGCAGCCTTCTCTGACACTACATCCACTAATTCTGGAGTAACAGCAATAACGTCAGAGCTAGAAATAATTCCAGCCAATCTGTCTTTATAAACAACACCTAATCTCTTGATGTTATTTTTTCGTAGTATGCGTGCGGCCTCAGTTATACCTTCTCCTGCTTCTACAGTATGTATTGTTTGCATTACTTTTGCACCATCAACCGATGATGGATCTAAATTGCTTGCCACTACTTTTGATACAACATCCCAATCAGTAACAATTCCAACGGGTTTTTCATTTTCGGTAATAATTACACTGCCAATATTATGCTCTTTCATTTTACTTGCAATATCGACAACGGTATCGCTTGGTCCAGCTGTAATGACAGGGCTGTTCATAATGTCTCTTACTAGTACTCGTGTAGTCATGTTTGCATCTGTATTTTCTACTAGTCTTTTTGCCACAAGATCATTTAGATAGTTTGGTTTAATTATCTTTCGAATCTTCGTTGTATAGAGGAATCAATCACAAGAATAAGGATCACCTGCGTATCAAAAGTTAACCAATCTTAACATCATTCACCGATTGGCCCCTTTCAATATGTTCAATCTTGGATTGTCCTGTTGGCAACATTCTAATAAAATCATCCAAAAGTACTTTTTTTAAATAATCCGCTAAATCAGAATCAAATTCAGAAATTACTCTTACGAATTCACTTTTTATTTTCTTGGCCAAATTCATCGGATCGGAACCACCCGGCAACAACGAAGCAAATACCAAACTTCTCTTTTTGATGGCGTTTAAGGGTCCGGAAACTATTGTGTATCTATTTTCAATTTTAACCAAACCTATTGATAATTTTAGTTCAATGCCCTTGCAAAAATTTCTTTTGCCTTCAATGACAAAAGAGCCTTTTGGAAGAAATTGACCCGTAGGAGCACCTTTCTTTACCTGATTAGGGAATACCCAATATGCATCTCCACTTGACAATCCATCCTTCCACGCTCTACTGAATGATACTGTGGCTTGAGCCGTCTCCTCTATTAAGTTGGTATTCTCATTAACTTGATTTCTCGCATTCTTTATGAGAAAAAAAGGAGACCCATGAATTTCTGCGTGAAACACGATATCGTCCTCGGTCATGTGTTTGCGAATCACTGCTGAATTCGAAGATGCATCTCTTCCACCAATAACTAGGTTGCCATCAGTAGTAACGAACCAACGATATCGCTCATACCATTGTTTTGATTCTAATGCATTGAATTGAATTTTTTCATGAATTTTTTGTGTTTGACCCTGCAGTTTTTCAATTCTTAATCTAAGTTCTTCACTTGCTTTATCGATATTGCCGGCACCACGTTCTAATTCTTTTGCTCTAGAAAACAGTTGTGACGAAAATTTTGGAATACTTGATTCTAATTTTACTCTTTCATTTAGTAAAACCAGATAGGTCAAACCATTCTCGAAGACTATTTTAGAATCATTTTTTTCTAAAAGAGTTTTGACTGAATTATCGTTCATATCTTGGATACCGAAAGATGAGAGCTTCATTAATTCATGGGCAACGCTTCTAAGACTTTTTGATTTTGAAATTACACTCATTTTTGCTTTGTTTTGTTCTTCCAAGTCATGTTCTAATTCCAATATTTTCCTGTCTGCTTCTTCTGTTTTCAGACTCCTACCGATAGATAAAATCTCATTACTCAGTACTTGATCTATCGCCTCCATGTATGTCTCAACTTTCTTTCCATTAGCTTCTTTTGACATCGAAATAGGAGATGCGTCTATTGCAACACCCATCTTATCCATAATAACTGATGGTTCGTGATTTTTTTCATCTAGTACTTTATCAGTTATTTCTTTGGTCTTTTCATAAATAATTTCTATGTCCTTATTACTAAGCTGGTTAGCAAACTTTGTATTATTTCCCGATTGAAATAGTATTTCTTCAACATATTTCCTTGGTAAGGATGTAGATTTTCCCAACCATTTTACCACTTCTATATCATCAGGTAGTGGACCGGGGCTATCCATCATACTTTCTACAGTAATATGTAAAACGTCTTCACCTCTATTAGGTGGGAGAACATAATCTGACCCAGTCTTGAGAGTTCTGTGCCTTACTTCTACTGGATTCAGGATCCAAAGTATCTTCATCGATTCATCGCATAAAATGATATTTCCCTTTCCGAAGATTTCAACTAACAATATCCTTACTTTATCGTCTCTATTTACAAAATGGACTAAAAAAATTCTCTCGCTACCAGGCTGCGATATAGAACTTATTTTTGCCCTTTCTATTTCCTTACTTAGTGCCTTTACAAATTGGTTTTCTTCTACTTGTTTGTATTTTTTATTTGTTAACCAAATTCCCTTGGTAGAAACCATAAGCATAATATCAGGTTCTATTGGATGATGCAGTTTCAAAAGAATAGAATTTTTAGTAATAGAGGAAATATTACTCACGTAGAATCCCGATGATACCTTTGAATTTATTTTGTTTACAAGAAAATGTAGCTCTATCCCTGATAATTCCATATGAATGACTGTAGACGAGGATGAATATTAATTAAAAATGCAAATAGCAATCGAAAGGAATTAAACCTGCAATTAATTCCGCATATACACACTTTATTAATGTCTCATGCGTAAATAAATTCGAAAAATGGTACAAATTCTAGACAAAAAATACTCTAAACAGATTAATTTATTTGAGCAGTCAATTAAGTCAGAACAAACAAAGAAGGTGTATTTGGTATGTTTGAGGAAATATTTGGAATTTCCAACCAAGTTAGATACTAATACTAACAATGAGAAAGATGTAGAAAATCATATAATCGAATTTGTTATATCCTTAAAAAAGACGGGATTGGGGTTTGTGGCCATTCGTAACTATGTTGCTGCCGTATGTAAATATTATAAGATGAATGATGTTATCTTGAACACAAACAAGATAAATCAATATTTACCGGAGTTTAGAAAATCAAAAAAAGATAGGGCCTATAGATATGAAGAGATTCATCGTTTACTGGATGTAGCAGATGAGCGTATGAGAGCCATTATTTTGTTATTGGCTTCTAGTGGTATGCGTGTTGGAGGAATTCCAGGATTAAGATTAAGGAATTTACAAAGAGTTGATCCGTGTCCTGGTTTTTACAAAATAATAGTTTATGAGGGTTACAATGAAGAATATGTTACTTTCTGTACACCTGAATGTGCTAAAGCGATTGATGAATATTTGAAGATGCGAGA
>JAATVN010000217.1 GCA_014523595.1 Nitrososphaerales archaeon TH5888
AAAGCTGAATTTGATGATGTTAGCAGAACCTTCAAAGAATTAAACATAGAGCGTCCAATATTTGTATCACCCAAGTCTGGGTATGGTATAAGTAAACTTACAAAATCAATATCACAAAAAATTTCAATATCACAAAAAATTGTGTCATAGATTAGAAAGATACTGACTCTATATTATTCTATTCTAGACTCTCAAATACCTCAACTTCTGGTCATCTACACTATCTTGACTTGGGTTTGATAGGAGTAGATCAAAAAAGTTTGATACGGTCAAAAATTAATTGACATTTGACCCCCAAACACGATAATTCTAATAATATTTCTTTTTGATTCATTATTTAACTATTATCTGGTAACAGCGTTATTCCAGTTAAAAGCTAACGGTGGTGATTCTTCATAATATGACTGTATTTCATTCAACCTTTCCATTGAACCTTCACAAGCCCTAACTTCGACGTAAATGGAATCGGTCTTCATTAATTGCAAAAATGAAAAGACTTCCTCATTCGTAACACCATGCTTTATGTCATATTCAATTCTTTTAAGTACTTTACCTATTTTTCCGTACTTTTTATTCAATCTAACCTCCCATCGCGTCGCATTTTCCGATAATCCTCTCACAAATCTAACAACTGTCTGTTCCATATGTTTAACATGCCAATCGCGCAAAGGGAAACTATTTTGTTTCAAATAACTCAACATATTATACTTTAATGCCCTATATAATGTAGCGTATTGACTCATGTGAGATGAGATCATCCACCGTTAAGAAGAACTGAATGATGTTTGATTTCTTGGTTCTGATTTTTGGGAACATTTTGTCAACATCATTACAATTTATGGTAATCTACGAATCCTAAAAAACTTTGAATATGAGATAAATATTGCCTTATCGTAATTGTTGTCGCGACTCAGTTCTACTTTTAGTCTTGGTCATTGTCATTCGTTGAGCTACATAGGTTATTCCATGATCTAACTCTAGGTGGCTAAGGAATGCTACCCCGTTATTTACAGTATCTTTAACTATCAAATTTCTTCCACATTCACTACATCGAATTATGTGTTCATCCGAAAGTATCATAATTATCATATATTCGGAGCCCAATATAAGTAAACCGTAGCTGCTTTCTTTCATTTAGAAGTTATAATTAGTAACCAAGCTAAACAGGTTCAATCTATAGTGGCTAAGTATTTAGCACGAATATATGCAGAACAGTAGAGCCCTACTAGATGAAGGGGAACTAATCCCGATGAACCCTAGAGAATTAAATTGAATAAAAATACGATAACATTAAATTTCCAAAAAATGAAAATACTCAAGCTTCGTAAACCCTAGCATTTGTAAAACTATAATAATGCAAAATTTCTCTAACTTTTTTCAATTAAATAGTATAGTATAACATAAGATTTTTTCCATATGGAGCAATGAAGGTGCCTCTATAGTTTTTCAGCTTTTAAAACAATATAATCTATTAATCCTTTCTTAGATACAGTCATCATCTTGACTAATGATTTACAAAGGATCTTCTCAATATATGATGGATAGTGTGTCGTAATTTTCTGCCGTAGGTCCTTCCTGTTTTGAATATAGTAAAGAGCAAGTGGTTCATATACTTGTGTACCAATCATAGTTTCATTCGTTATTTTGAATCTTAATCTTCTAATAGCTGACTTGACATATTCTAATTCATAATGCTCTGATGACCAAGTCAGATTAAGAATTCCGAGCTTAAACAGTTTTTTTAAGACGTTATCTAACGAGACTGTCACAGGCATGGCTACTACCAGTATGCCTTTTGGTTTCAATATTCTGTAACTTTCGGCAACAAAGCTGTCAAAAGGTTTGAAATGTTGCGCAGATTCTAATGCAATGATTCTGTCAACAGTACCAGTTGCGAATGGCAAGCATAAAGAAGTGCTGTTAATGTAAGTAATGCCGGCTCGTAGACAGCGAGTATGAAATGCTTGTGCATTTTCAATCTTATTTAAGGCGAGCTTGAATTCATTAGCGAGCTGATGAGAATTAATATTCACACAGACTATATTCCCGAGTCTATATTCTCTACTCCATTCAAGAGCAGGTGCTCCGTAACCGCTTCCAACATCAATTAGAGTTCTAGAAGAGCGAAGGTCTGCGAGATTTCCTACGAGATTACATAAATTAGATTGAGCCTTAACCGGACTGTTTACATCTCCTTGCCAATATCCAAAATTGAGCATAGTAGCACCTGTGGCAACTTGCATTATAGGTGATAAGGAATCATATAGCTTGATTACATCTATTTCGTTTCGTCTCAGCATCCATAGGGTCGCATCAATTGGATTAATGGTGAGCAATCGACAATTTATCCTTACAAGAGCCTTTAATTAATTAATGCAATATCTATTAGATGTATTGGAAACAGGAACATCCCAATTTTTTATCGTCAAATAGTAACTTTAGTTGACAGATTTATTTGAATAAATTAAGTTTAATTACATGATATTATGTATATAATACATAATCAGTTGGAACTTATTATACTATCTTCACTAATTTTTTCTGTAGTTGCAATGGGATTGTCACTAGCTAGAATTGTAAGATCATATAGAGAAGGTAAACGCAAGAGACAATCTGATCTTTTTTCGAATGTTACAAATATCACCAGAATAATAGAAGATGAAAAGTTTGTTCAATCTAGAAGGGCGCTCAGAAAAAATAAACTATTAAATCAGTTAAGGGAAGAAAATGGAAACGATAATTTAGTTTTTGAGCTTGATATGGCAACAGAAGATGCAGCTAGAAATGTAGCATCTACTTACGATAGATTAGGTTTTATATTAAAACATGATAAAGAGTTGGAAGATGAATTTATCCAGTGGCAGAGCTATGTTATTGCAGATATGTGGTTACTAACAAAAGATCTCATAACCAAAAAGTGGCGGTCAAAAAACCAATCCTATTTGAAGGAATTTGAACGAATAGGCAAAAAAGCATTAGATATTGAGACATAAGTAAATCATGAAAAGATCTTTTTTGAACGTCATAATGTACGTAAAGCCTATTTTATCTATTTTACATCATGCAAATTAATATCTATGATTATCTTAAGTTCATTAAATCAGAAATTATTTAGCTGGAGTAATTTTACAACAATTCTCTAATTCATTACATCAAAATAAACTTTACCATTCATGCTAATCGATGGCATTTTTACATAATGATACAACAAGAAATAAACAGGTACTGAGAGATGTTGTACCTGATGAATTGAAATGTGCCAAATATATGAAACGACTATCAGCTTACTTAAATATCTAGACTATGCTAAGATACTTATGACTTCAAGGCTAGTTATCTTGTCGTTATCAATCTTTTTGCTATTTAATTATGGCTTTGGTATTATTGATTATACTAGTGGTCAAATCAACACCACACAACATCAGCAGCAACTACAGATGAATCAGAATGAGAGTCATGTAAATGCAAGCCAGATACAGGGTAACGGATCAGCTGGTAATTTGAGCAGTGCCTGTGACGCTTCATATCCAGATTTTTGTGTTACCATGTTTTCTGCAAACTTGACTTGTATGGATATCCCCCACAGAAATTTTACAGTATTGGGACCAGACACTCATGGATTAGATTCTGATGGTGACGGCCTGGGTTGTGAAAATTCTAATGTTGCCTATGTGAATTCGAGTGTTACAAACAAATCGAGAAACCTTAATACAACTCTTCCCTAATAATTGCCTCCTGAGTCATTAAATGATATTAAAATTGGTAAAAGCGTGGAGGAAAGAAACAGTAAAGAAAAATCACATCTTGTTATTCATTCATAAATTATTTATCTTGTAGGTTAACTGTTTAATCTTTAAGAATTATTTTCTCTAATTTGAGAATCTGGAAAAGCCTTAAATTAGCCTATCCTTTTACTTAGTCGGTCATCATTGAGAACATTTAACTCAAATATTACAAAATCTAATCTCTTTGTTCTGTCATGCAATGTTGTACTTCTGGTTGTAGTCCTACAATTTTCACCATTTAATTCGGTCGCGGGTCAAATACCGAACCAAATTGAATATGTGTATAATATAGAACAGATGAAAGGTCACCTTGAACAGGCCGTTGAAAACAAAGAGAATGGAAACAATTCATTAACGCGGGCACATATTCTACATCCCATAGTAGAAATATATGATTTTATAGAAGCTCCTCTTGTTACCGTTGATAGTAATCTTAATCACTCCCTATACACTTCATTGAATGAGCTGTCACAAAATGTAGAAAAATTAGACTTGTCTCAATTTAAGGAAGAAACACGTAAAGCGAATCAGATGCTAAACAATGCGATTGACCTAATTGTTCCACAAGATAA
>JAATVN010000218.1 GCA_014523595.1 Nitrososphaerales archaeon TH5888
ATGAAGTTCTGGACATTGGACAAAGCTGCAAAGGATATCTGCGATTTGGTTGTTACTAACGTCACTGAAGAGACTAGACTTGCAATGATCATCACGCCTATCATGATTGTAGTTTTTTTCAAATTACTTTCATTTGAACTACGGGTGTTTCTTTTAAAAATATTTGTCCAGATTAGGTCCAAATTTATACAAAAATTAGAAGGTTTCTATTTCTCACAAACGCTGCAGCTCATCATCATTGCCCTCAAATTTATACGAATCTGAATCGACAACTCTAAAATTTCTTTCCTAGATATTAGGACAGTGTAGGTCTGAAGCCTAATAAATTTATCAATTTTCCAATATTGTGAAGTTATTATTTATTCTGCCAGCGCTTCTTATGTCTCAGATTCTCGAGCAAGAGAAGTACTTGTAATCTCTGGTCCACAAGATTTATTGTAATTGTAAATAATGCCATTAGGAATCTTGATTTCATTGAGGTAACGCCAATACTTGTCCTGCGATTACTGGTGATGGTATTTACAATAGTACGGGTTCGTTGTCTGATTATTCGCTGTTAAAGTAACATTTCCATTTTCAGCAAAAGCAATATCAATATCTACTTTATATGGTCTCCAATAGTAAATGAATGTCTTTCTTGTCTTACTGGGTCCACGTTATAGAAATTTACTGTAACCTTGTCGCCTTTTTCTACTGCAAGAGAGTTAATGTAGAAAGAATTTTCTAACTTTAGTTTTTCTTCAACTTCAATTTCCGAGGTAAATAAATGAAAAGTCTTGATTCTGCGAGTAATAAGGGAGGGTACGGGTCCAGCAACGTTCAGCACAAGAGTTGAAATACCAATCTGATTTTTTGGTCGATTGTGTTTTTGTTGTGAGTCTGTTATAGGTTCCTGACATTCGAAGTATCCCTAAGCCATAACCAGATATTAATGACATAGATAAGAATGAGATAGACGCGGCTGAATTCATGCACAAATTAGTACTGCCTAACTATTTAATCGGTTTGTTTTTCGAAAGTTCAGATAATTACTTTATTACGCTGAAATTATCCAAAATCTTTCCACTATGGGATATGAACTGTCCCATTAAAGAGCTAGGACTAACTAGTATTTTTGTGAAGCCAAAGTCCTTATCATTTTGATATATCGATTCATTTATTTGTCCCTCAAATTCATAATGAGATTCTCCACCTGTTCCAGATTGTATGAAAACTGTGTGTTTATTAGGAAACTTTATCCTTTCATAATTATGGTTGTCGCCCCATATCACCAGATCTACTCCGTATTTATCTAATAGTGGCTGTAGCGCTGTGGTTTGATCTTTATCTGCGCGATGGTCAGATGGGCTTGTGTACAAAGGAGTTGTCGTTACTACAATCTTCCATGGTTGTTTCGTTGCTTTAAGTTCTTTTTCTAAGAACTCAGCATTCGAAGAGACTGATTTTTCTGAATCAAGCAATATTATTCTAGCAAGTCCTGCATCGAACGCAAATACCATAGATGGTTGTCCAAATAGTTCCGCATAAGAATTTGAATCATGATCCCCTCTAGCACCTTTCATTGGAATTTTTGTCTCCCTCAATTCATTGATAACAGGCTCAAATTCCTCTACCGAGCCATACGAATAATCACCAAGTCCAAGTGCCAAGTTTATTTTGTGATTTTTCATGAGGTCTACCGTTCTTTCCCAGTTATCATTGCGGGCGGAGCCCCAATCCCCTGCTGCCCCTATATAATAATTTGATGATCCTGAAATTAAGACTGTGTTTAAGGATACTTCGGTTATGCTAGCATAGGTATTTAGAGTATTTCCATTGACAGTTATTCTTATGTATCTTGCATTAGTATCAGCAATATTATATTTTTCCAAGTTTAGTGTAGAACCGCTACTCTTGGAGCTTAATACATTTGAGAACTTTATTCCGTCATTGGAAGTAGATATGACAAAATTATTCTGTCTCTCATTTCCTTTGTACCATGCAATACTGATGTCACAAACCTTGTTACTAATTTCCAAATCAAGCTGTATCCATGAACCCACACCGTTATTGGACCATCTGGTATCTAGATTATCATCAAGAACGTTAGTACCGGGAAAACCAGTCTGACTAGCAGAAGTGTTAGCATTTTGAATTTGCCCATCAACGCATTGAACCTGTGATTGACCAGAGGAGGATATCTGTGCTTTGATCTCGGCTATACTTGCATAATTATTTTGAGTATTTCCATTGACAGTTATTCTTATGTATCTCGCATTAGTATCAGCAATATTATATTTTTCATATGATAATGACTTTCCACTACTTATTGTTGATAATACAGTCTTGTATGATTTTCCATCTTGAGAAGTTGAAACTATGAAATTATTCTGTCTCTCATTTCCTTTATGCCAGGCTATATCTAGACTACAAATGTTCTTACTTGATCCTAAATCTAGCTGTATGTATGAGCCTACACCATAATTGGACCAAATACTGTTAAGATTATTATCGATTACATTTGAAGATGGAAATCCAATTTGGCTACTTGGTGCAGCTGCAGTTATCTGTGAGACCTCACTCTTCACGCATGATTCAGACAAGGCCGCCTTGTAACCATAAATTTTAGATTCGCTGATACTAATCCAATTGCTCTGGGTGTTCCCACTAACCATAACTCTAATGAACCTACCTACCTTGGATTGAAGATCATAGTTCTGTTCAGTTAATGATGTACCGTCACTTTTTCCAGAGTAAACATTGGTAAATGTTTTGCCATCTTTTGATATTGATATTACAAATGTATTTACCCGTTCATTTCCCCTATGCCAGTTAATACCCACATTGCAGATTACGTTCTCTTGACCTAAATCGATCTGTACCCATGACCCCAGACCCAAGTTAGACCACCGTGTATTAACATTCTGATCAATCCCATGGGATGGCGGGTGCAAAGGATCAGCTCCGTTAGCAGTAATGCCATTAACTGGAAGCTTTGAACAAGTATTAGACGAGCTAAATGAATCAGATTGTCCATACACATGAGGAGATTGAACAAGGGCACTTGAGAAAATAAGAACCGAGAATGTTACAAGAGAAACACCAAGTTTCAATTGATTGCTTCTCCATGCATTACATGAAGCAAATTTAAGTAAACTAATTCCCAATATGGCATTTATACACTTTATCAATTATATTATGTCACAAAATCCCTTGCTATAGTAAATTGATCTTTTATTTAATTTATTGTAATCTAAAAACTTTTGCAAGGCAAATCCTTGTTGAATCAAGACAAGGAATGCAATTATTAAATACAAACTATAAAAATCTAACTCAATCTTGGATTATAGTCATCAGTTGGCAATTGGAAAAAGTCAGGCTGAAAAGATTATCTGCGCTTAAGAGTGTATCAATGTTCCGACATTTCATTATAATATTCCAACTAATTTGTTTCAGTCTGATTCGTTAGTAATTGATCAGCTCGGTCTAGGTTGTAATTTATTTTTTGAAGAAGGGCTTGGACATCTGCCTCTACACTATCACTCTTTACCAAGTCTCGCAACTGCTCCCGCAGCATTACTTCTGTCTCCTCCATTAGAGTCTCATTCTGTTCTGCCAGCGGAGCTTCTATAAATTCATAATTTTCCAAATAAGCCTCCTCAACCAGAGCAGTGGCACCACTGGAATTTTTGTTCTGGTATTCTATAATAGTCTGATTAAGTAACGATCTTATCTCAGTGATTATTTCACCTGGATTTCTTTCTTCTGCATCAGACTCTTGTCCATTTGAAAGATTTAGTCCAAATCCATAACCGAAAAACAACAAAATCGTTAGCGACATACTCAATACTGTAGATTCCATGCGCCCATTAGTACTGCCTAACTATTTAAACAGTTTGTTTGTTGGAAAGTTTTTGTGGAATTTCTGCCCGATAATTTTCTTGCTCAGGGAGTCTTAAATTCTTTTATTTTGCGAAGGGAAAATCAATCTTGTCCACAGATCTGAAATTGATGGAAGTGGTAAGAAAGTACTATTATACAGAAGCAATATAGCTAGTTTTGAGTTCAAAATAGAAAAAGGAGGATCTCATTTGTATAGCTTTTCAAACATCTCTATAAAGTAAGTTCAAAGTCTCAGAACAGGAGATTATCGAAGAGAAACTACATGAAGTAAGCCTCGAAAAGCTCTTTTGATCCAAAGTTTTTAGAGTTCCTATTCAGAGGACTAAGTATAAATCTATTATTTTAACTGAATACCTGAATCAGAGTATAAATAGACAGTTTTTAGGAATCCTACACGGCTTACGTCCATATCTCGGCCCCGCGTGATATCTGTTGGGTAGGATGGAATTTGATGACTCGTCCTGTTTCCATAGATGAGTGACCTGGATGTCGTTTGGCTTGACTCCAGATTTTAGTCTTTTAGCCAACTCAGTTTAACATTATGGAATATTTATTTTACATACATGATTCTCACATTGGAGAAAGAAAACATGATTTAAATACTTGCGCCTACACGAAGGTGAGAATGGTTGAAATCCACATAAACTCAAAAGTGACTGTTTCTCATATATTGTGCTCGACTACATATTAAACCCTATATACCTTCAGAATAATTCTATTTGACTCTATACTTCCTCTTTAGCAATTCAATGTATATAGCAAAGGAATCTATTCTATTTTTCTATTTTTGCCCCAACTTGAATTCTTTATTCAGGGTCAATAAATCTACAACCTTATTGTATCCTATAAGGAGATCTTCCCTCATTTGAATTGAAAGTGTCAAAAAATGTTTAGAGGATCTCTCAGTAGCTAATTAGCCGATGGTTGCTGTTGAGAATCCCCTTTAGCCATTATTTCCGATCTAATTGAGGCCACGGATTGGTCGATTTGATATATCGCTAGTTTGTCTCTCCCAATTATTTCGAATTTTTGAAGGATAGTTTCAAACAATGTTTCTTCTTCTATTTGTTCACTTACAAACCATTGTAAGAAAGAATATGTAGCGCGATCTTTTTCTCTTTCAACAATCTCTACTAGATTGTTAATAAGTTTTGTAACTGTCTGTTCACTTTTTAAACCTACCTGGAATGTAGATTCTAATGAATCGAAATTACCTTGAGGCTTTTCTGTCGCTGGAATTATCGCTTCAGCTCCCGCATTATTAAGATAATGAACGAATTTCAACATATGTGTATTCTCCTCAGCAGCTTGTTCAAAAAAGAAAGTTGCACTTCCATCATATCCAGTTCTTTCACACCACGATCCGATTGCAACATATGCTTGAGTTGCAGATGCTTCATAAGCTATTTGATCATTGATTGCCTTTGTGGTTTCCGATGAGATTCTCATTGTAACATTTTATACGTCCTCATATATCTATGTTCTTGGAATTGGTATGTGTTGTTATTTATTGGTTAACTAACGTTTGGATATCTGAATCCGGATCTTATTCATAAAGTTGAACTGGTAACTGCTGCCTATGAATTACTTTTGTTTCCTCATTAGAGTTTCATCTTTTCCGTTCTTATGAATTCATAATTTTCCAAATAGGATTCCTCAACCAGAAGTGTAGCGCTATCATGATTCTTGTTCTGAAATTCCATATTAGTTTGATTAAGTAACGATCTTATCTCATTATTTCCGCTGGCTTTCTTCCGCATCAGATTGCTGATGATTAGAACATTCAGTCAAAGTCCATAATCGAAAAGCAACATGGCTAGCGATATGCTCAATTAGATAAGACTGCTATCATGATAGATATCATCTCTAACTGTCTCTTCTGGTTGCTAGATCCCAGTCATATTAGAAATTTTTTGCGTTATCTCACTGATTGATGTCCCGATATCGGCCTTACTTTCAACCTTCAATTTCAGAGGCGAGATCAAGCTCAGGACTTCGTCTACTGAAGTTTTCATAGTTTGATCAAGCATGGGCAATGAGTCATTAACCAAGGACTCTGCTCTTGATATAAAACCACTTGCATCCTGATATTCAACTATTTCAGCCACCTTCCCATCCCTCACACCTGACTCATATTCTTTATTTGCAACGTCAAGTAGCCATGAGGCTACTATCAGGTTCAGGGTACTATTATCTTGTGGAACAATTAGGTCAATCGCATTGTTTAGCATCTGATTCGCTTTACGTGTTTCTTCCTTAAATTGAGACAAGTCTAATTTTTCTACATTTTGTGACAGCTCATTCAATAAAGTATATAGGGAGTGACTAAGATTACTATTAACGGTAACAAGAGGAGCTTATGGAAAATCATATATTTCTACTATGGGATGTAGGATATGTGCCCGCGTTAATGAATTGTTTCCATTCTCTTTGTTTTCAACGGCCTGTTCAAGGTGACCTTTCATCTGTTCAATATTATACACATATTCAATTTGGTTGGGCATTTGACCCGCGACCGAATTAAAAGGTGCAAATTGTAAGACTACAACCAGAAGTACAACATTGCATGACAGAACAAAGAGATTAGATTTTGTAATATTTGGGTTAAATGTTCTCAATGATGACCGACTATGTAAAGGACAGGCTAATTTAAGGCTTTTCCAGGTTCTCAAATTAGAGAAAATAATTCTTAAAGATTAAACAGTTAACCTACAAGATAAATAATTTATGAATGAATAACAAGATGTGATTTTTCTTTACTGTTTCTTTCCTCCA
>JAATVN010000219.1 GCA_014523595.1 Nitrososphaerales archaeon TH5888
AAAGACCCTGTACCTATTGCAGTCACATAAGTTCAGCTACGAGAACATTCAAGCAACCTTAGTGTGTCCAAAATGCGACGAGGTTTTCAAAAAAGAATTCCCTTTAGATCTCGAAGGACAGATAACAGAATTCAAATGTCCCGTATGTAGTTCTGCTAGCGAGGCCGATCTTCCTTCCAAGGGCCTCGAGCAACGAGAGGAATTCGAAGGCGATCTCTACGAGGTAGGAGAGGAGAATATTGAAGAAGAATTCGATGAAAGTTATTGAAGTAAACTAACTGATTCTCTGATATCCATAAAGTAAATTTTTTATAACATTTTTACGATAATAATATTACGAAATGGTTCACAACTGATAGGAGGGCTTTTTCTATCATGTCGTGGGATATTTGTAAACGAATTTCCGTTTGCAATTGTTCCCTCCTGTCAGAATAATGATATTCTTGCTTGGGTCGTTGTCTAAACACCAAGGTAAGCCTGTCGACTAATTTCCTACCTGGCACGGCCCGCCAGTTTTTGACCAAGTAAATTTTTATTATCTGATTGCGAATATTTATTAGCGTCTCACCGGACTGATGGGAGGACAACCTGCACTCATAATTGCATGGTTGTATCCTTCTACACCTAGTGAAATTAGAAAAGAAGTGTTAAAAGGCAATTATGTTGAGATACTGGAAGATTCTCTGACTGAATATTAAAAAAGCCTATATAGTGCATTTAAGCAAAATTTAAGATTAAAAATGGGATTAGCGCGATTTAGAGATAACAGATGATTAAAGTTGTTCAAATACATTATCGTTATATTCAATAATCTTTGGATTCTTAGAAAGAATATGGATGTCCTGAATTATGCCTTGCATGAAATCATCGGCAACTACTATCACGTCATCAAAAAAATTGCGTGATAGGAAATTTTCTAAAGAACTAACAAAAGTTGGATAGTCTTTAGCATTATTGAAATCAAATTTTTTCCTTGAAATCAGGTTATGAGCGGCAGGATAGATATCTGAAATTTCAGATGGAATGATACCAATAAAAGGATTATAAGCACAAATCTGAGAATCTGAAAATTTACTTGACAATTTTTGATACTCATGAGAACAATAAAAGGGAGAAACCTGTGTGTCAGGAAATAGAATGATCTTTTTCTTATCCGTACTAAATGAACTAAAGATCTTTCTTACTCTACAAGCTTCTGGTCGATATTGATCGATTGATTCCATAAAAAATATCGCTTTTTTCTTGAACATCGGCGTACCATCTTCTAAGTGTTTGTAATTGACAAATAATTTAAAGGCCTCCATTAATTTGGGATGAGCTCGTGCCTTTTGTCCAACATATTCCCAAAGTCTTCCTTCCATGATAGCTTGTTTTACCGACAAAACTTCTGATCTCAATACGTAGAGATTATGCTTGGCCAATTTGTCTATCTTTTCATTGTGTTCGAGTCCAACAAATTCCTTAACTGTCATACTAATGCAGATTGGACATTGACATGAAAGATATGTCAACTTATCCAATCTTGAAGTTCCATTTGGATGCATGTATCTGCTATCTCTTGCATACAACATGTATGATGCAGAATCAAAAGTATCACACCCTAATGCTATTGCCAATGGTATCGTTAAAGGATGTCCTGCCCCGAAGAGATGAATGGGCTTTGACATAACTGTTGTTTTAAGAGTCGCTATCATATCGGCCAAAATTGCAAATTCGTATGATTCTAGTAATTGCACAGGACTTCCAAGAGCCATCATTTCATATCCCATTTCATCAAGTAATCCCGCGGATCTTTTTACTAAGTCAAGATGTTCTGCTCCCTGGACCGGGCCCACCCAAACAGAGTTTCGATTATTGTTACTCTTGATGAGATTCAGGGTTTCTTGGGAATTTTTCATAGTCTCGTTAACATACCTTTCAGCTACTTCATAACTCAACCCATATCCTGTTGGCTTGTCAAGAGGTACACAAATATCACTTTGAATATCATTCTCAAATTGGGCAATATACGAAGGCTCTGGTTCAATAGAACCGTATTCTAGCACTTGGTAGCCACCAGAATCTGTCATTATTGGACCATCAAAATTTATTATTTTATGAATACCTCTTTCTCGTGCGACATCACCATATTGTTTTAAGGTGATATACGCATTTGTAATGACTGCTTCAAAACCTAATTTCTTTAAGAACTCGATATCTATAGACTGTGAAACAGGGTGAATAACAGGTATAAAGGCAGGAGTCTCAAAAGTCCCACTAGGAGTCTTTATTTTTCCTATCCTTCCTGCTAGGTCAGAATACCTGACCTCAAATAACAAATTTACTTCTTGAACTCCCTCATGAATTCTTCATATATTGACTTTACCCTATCAGCAGCTAACCCAGAACCTTCTTCTATCCCATATTCGGTTACCTTGATCTTATCCATCACAATTATCGCTTTGACGTCATCTCTGATTTTTACGAGCCCTGGAAATACTCTTGATAAACGATCTGCAAGACCCTTAAGATCAAAAGGCTTTTCCAAAAGCTTTATTTCTTTCACAAATGATCCGTTTATGATAATTCTCAGAATTCCCTGACCTTCTACATTTTCAAGAACAATATCTAATCTTTCGTCGATTGCACTTAACGTTCCACTATAATTCTTGTCATAAGATGTCTCTATCGAAACTTTTTTTCCTACGAATTGAAGTATTTCTTCATAAAACTTCCTTATGGTTAAAGCAGACATTTTTTCAACTAGGAATCTTTCCTAAAGTTCTATATATGAGTTTCAATAACTAACTCGACTAAAGACAGCTCAATCTTTCTGTTTCACATTATCTAATTCAAACAATGATAGTCAGGATCAACGTTTTTTTGGGAACGTACCTAATTCGTTACTTTGACACCTTAAACAGACTTTTGCTTCTAGATTTCCAAGATAGCAAATGTAATAGCATTTATTACATTGCAAGCGAGAGATCCCATCCCTAATACATGCAAGATTATCTCTACGATCTATAAATTTAGATGAAATTAGATTTTCCAGTACTATTTCTAAAATTGAAGAAATATGCACTACTTCTGCATTTCTGTATCTGAGATAAATTTCAATCATATTACTTGGGATATTTTCAATTGCAAGTTGTATTATCCCTTTGTTATAATTTCTAAATAACAGATCTCTGAAATACCACTCCAGTTCCTTCGTTTCAGTTTTACTCATCTTCCGTAATTGTAGAAATATCAGAATAATAAGTATGGAATAGATTCACATACAGAAAACTTGAGAAACTATTTAAAAATACTTGATTGGTTAACTATTGAGTTAAGATGCAATGGAATTTGAATAATTTTACAAAGTTAGCTTTTACCAAGTTAATTCAACCGTTTGGAGATAACCTGAATGACGTCGTGAAGATTACGAAAGCCTTTGGTTTTGCCGCTAATGTATATTCTGGACTATTTAGAAATGAAAGTCATGAGCCTTACATCAATCATGCGATGAAGGTTGCATTGATATTATCTGATGAATTAAAAGTTCATGACGTAGATACAATCTGCGCAGCAATTCTACATGATGCAATAGAAAAGAGCAAAGACGATAATACAGTTGTTGAAGACTTGAGATCTAATTTCGGTGAAAATATTTATGATACTATTAGGATCTTGACCGAACCAAAAACTGATGAAGAAAATAGAGAAAAATTACTCGTCAAATATTTTGAAAATATTTCAAAAGGTCCGAAAATGTCTCGATTCATAAAACTTGCTGACCGTTTGGACAACGCTCGGTTTTTGAAAAATGACAGGAAAAAGGAAAAGGCATTGCGATATAAGGAAGAGACTCAAAAATACATACTGCCACTCGCAGAAAAAACGGATGATACCATGGCACTAAAACTATCAATAGCATTGTATGAAATAAAATAATTTAAAATTACTTTTCTTCACACGACCCATCAGTATTTCTTTTATGATTTAACCAATGTCTTGCACAGCCAAATAACCTGTGCTGAGTACAGCCGCATATAGGACATTTTTTCATAAAATTTATTCCCTGCTCATACTTATCAAATTTTCTACAATTTGCAGGTAATTGTCTTTTTTAGATTATCATTTATTAAAATGCACTAATTTAGAAATGAGGGAAATCAAAAGAAAGATAAAAGTAACCAAATCAAATATTTTATTATATGACGGAAAATTCTGTTAGACACATAGACACTTTGAGGGAGATGGATTCCATGAAAAAGGAATACCAAATTCGATGTAGCCATTACGAGCTGGAATTATTCAAAAATGAAAATCGAATTACCTGCGTAA
>JAATVN010000220.1 GCA_014523595.1 Nitrososphaerales archaeon TH5888
AGGATTAGTGAAATCAAGAAAGGCGAATTTCTAGGTAAAGAAATCAGAGTTAGGGGATGGGTTTACAGAGTGCGTAAACAAAAGGATAAAGCATTCATCATAATTAGAGATGATCGTGGGGGAATAATTCAATGTGTTCTGCCTAGTACAAGCGTCCCAGAGATTACGATAGAATCCTCGTTAGAAATTCAAGGGATCTTATTCAAAGATGAAAGAGCAAAGGAGGGTGGATATGAGATTAGAGGTAATGGTGTTAAGATATACAGTATAGCAGATAATGATTTTCCAATTGGAGAATATCAGAGTACTGAACTATTACTTGATTATAGACATCTGACTGTGCGTACAAGAAAGATGATTACAATCGCAAAAATTAGAGCAACAATCCTTGAAAATGTACGTAATTGGTTTGTTGATAATGATTGGATCGAAGTTAACGTTCCTACTTTAGTCAAGAGTGCAGTGGAAGGTGGTTCAACCCTTTTTCCTGTAAAATACTTTAAAGAGGAAGCATTCCTATCCCAAAGTGCGCAGCTATATTTAGAGGCCTTGATTTTTTCATTAGGTCCGGTTTGGACGATAGGCCCCTCATTTAGGGCTGAAAAATCAAGGACTCTTAGACATCTTACAGAATATTTGCACCTGGAGGCAGAAGCTCCATGGATATGTCTCAATGACCTTTTTTCGATACAAGAAAAATTACTTGTCAATTTGATAGGACATGTAACAAAAGTGAGGAATGAAGAGCTAGAATTTTTGAAAAGAGATGTGTTATCTTTCAATCAAATCCAAGAACCATTTGACAAATTGAGCTACAGCCAAGCCATCGAGATTCTTTCTTCAATGGATATCCAGGTTCAAGATGGTGAAGAGATCAGAAAAATAGAGTGGGGGGATGATTTGAATATAGATTCTGAAAAAGCACTTACAAAGGATCGTACTAATCCCGTTTTTGTACATGGATATCCACTCCAGGTTAAACCATTCTACGTAAAGGAGGACCCAGAAACACCGGGAATTGCTCTTACCACGGACCTGCTTTTGCCAAATGGATTTGGTGAAGTTAGCAGTGGTGGTATGAGAGAAGACAATATAACCTCATTGAAATCTAGGATTGAAAAAGAAGGATTAAACATGAATTCGTATTCGTGGTACTTGGACCTAAGAAAATATGGATCCGTACCTCATGGCGGCTTTGGTATAGGTATTGAAAGGCTAGTCAGATGGATAACTAATTTGGAGGACATTAAGGATTGTGTACTCTTTCCAAGAACAATGGCCAGGCTTAATCCTTGACATACTATCAGTGGATGTATACGTCACAATTCTTGTGAAAAAAGTTGGAAATTCTAGAGTTTGTTAGTTTCACAATATATAATGATCGTCACAGCACTGCATCATCTTTTTATATCTCATTCACATCCTTCTTGTTATGCCAAAGGCATTTGTTCTAATGAATGCTGAATTAGGTAGCGAAGATTCGATTGTAAGCGAGCTGAAAAGTATAGATGGTGTGAAGGAGATTTACCAAGTTTATGGAGTTTATGATATTGTTGCGCAAGTTGAATCAGAAACTATGGAGAAAGTCAAAGAGACAATTACATGGAAGCTACGAAAATTGAATGGGGTAAAGTCTACCTTAACTATGATTGTAATGGAATGACAGACAATCTATTTTTTTATCCAAATTTCTAGTCTTATTAATTGTCATTTTCCAACTTCTCCAGCATTACTCGCTTACTAGAATAATATCGTAGAGTTGTAATGTCATTTAGTAGTACAACCAACTCTTAATTTTTCGGATCTACAATATATTGATTTAAAACATGTTACCTAAAATAGTACATCATTGTTGGAGTTATCATGGATATGACACTCATGATAATGAAAATAATAAACTAGTATGAATAGTGTTACCAAATAGTTAATTAAAGAACAAAAAACTTTAAGTAATTTGATTAATAAGGAGATTATTAAACTCACAATTTATTAATATATACTTGATACAAAATAGTACAAATATTGACCAGTGATAGAAATCATAACAAGATGGAAGAATTGTTCAAGAGATCAAAAGTAAGATTAGGTGATTCAGTGGTTATCGAAACCAAGAATGCCACGCATGTTGGTATCTTGATTCCAAGGTACGAATACGCCGATGTCAATCATCTAGTTTTGAAATTAAAGAATGGATATAACATTGGTATCAATTTAGAAAAAATTAAAAGCATAAAAAAGATTCCTGAAAAATTGGATCCTTCTTACATGTCTGATACTGATCATAAATACAAGGATAGCTTATCTGACAGGGATAATGTTCAAGATTCTCCAGATTCTTCAGATCCCCAACTCCCACATCTATCATTGTTAAGTACGGGGGGTACCATTTCGAGTAAAATTGATTATAGGACAGGAGGAGTAATGGCAGCACTCACAGCAAAAGAACTTAATGATTCAATTCCTGAGCTTAAAAAGATAGCGAATATTGATCCAGAAGTAGTTTTGAGTGAATATAGCGAAAATATCAAACCTGAACATTGGACACTCATAGCAAGAAAGATTGCTGATAAAATATTATCAGGTAAATATGATGGGATTATCGTATCACATGGTACAGATACCATGCACTACACTTCTGCAGCACTAAGTTTTGCCCTTCAAAATCTACCAGTTCCGATAGTATTAGTTGGGGCGCAGAGATCATCAGACAGACCTTCATCTGATGCATCATTAAATTTGATAGGTGCTTGCACCTTTGCTGCTAGATCTAGATTCTCGGGCGTCTTTGTTGCCATGCATCATTCAATCTCAGATGATGTCATAGCATGTCATATAGGTACCAGGGTTAGAAAAAATCACACAAGTAGACGAGATGCTTTTCACTCAATAGACGTGTCGCCTTTTTCACTAATCAAGAAAGATAAAATAGAGATATCTAAACAGTATGCGGACTTGAAATTTCAAGTAAGGGACAAAAATGTTGAAAAAATGATTGTAAGACCAAGTTTCGCAGATAAGGTTTCGTTATTAAAATTCTATCCTGGTTTTGATTGTAAAATGATAGATTATTGTGTGGAGAGTGGACATAAAGCAATAATCTTAGAGGGTACTGGCTTAGGTCACATAAATAAGGAGTGCTTTTCTCAAATAAAGAATGCA
>JAATVN010000036.1 GCA_014523595.1 Nitrososphaerales archaeon TH5888
TACCATTAACAAGACTATTAAAACCAAAGACAATTTTTTTTCCACCATATTCTGTTAACTCTACAATTCTAGAATCCCCTGGTTCAAACCTCAGCGATGTTCCTGATGGAATATTTAGGTGAAATCCGAATGTCTTATTCCTCTGAAATGACAAGTACTTGTTTGTTTCAAAAAAATGTGTATGAGAGCCTACCTGAATGGGTCTATCTCCTGTATTTTTTACATTAATTTTAATCGTTTTTTTTCCTACGTTGGCAAGAATTGGGGTCTTGGACAAGAAATATTCACCGGGGATCATGATTTAATCCTCCAATATTCAAACGATAGGATCATGAACAGTCACTAGTTTGGTACCATCATCGAAGGTTGCTTCGACTTGGACGCTTTGTACTAGGTCTGGTACTCCAGGCAAGACATCATCCCTATGTAAGACATGTCTTCCCGAGTTCATAAGTTCAGAAACCGACCTGCCATCTCGTGCTCCTTCAAGGATATGATCTGCTATTAGTGCGACCGATTCAGTATAGTTGAGTTTTAAACCTCTTGTTTTTCTTTTTCGTGCAACCTCTGCACTAATAAAAATATATAATTTATCAATATCTCGTGGTGATAGAAACATTCTAAGTTCAAAATTTATTATAAAGTCATATATTTATAATTGATCTCAAATTATCAATTCAAGATAAATTTTCCATGGAGCATAAAAATATGCAATTATTTGGTAATGGTGTAAAGAGAACATATGGTACCGAAGCTAGGAGATACAATCTGTTAGCTGCAAGATTGATTGCTGATCTTGTTAAAGGATTTCTGGGTCCACGAGGACTTGAAAAAATGTTTATTGATATTCTTGGTGAAATGACCGTTACTAAGGACGGGGCAACTTTTCTAAGAAAAATTGACGTTGAACACCCTGCTGCTAAGGTAATTATCGAAGCTTCCAATGCAGTGGATAACGCTGTTGGGGATGGTACTACATCAGTAGTTGTACTTGCTGGAGCACTAGTTGAAAAAGCAGAAGAATTATTAGAAATGGGAATTTCTCCACAGAGAATCTCAGACGGTTATTACAATGGATTACAGATGGCAATTGAAATTATTAGGGAAGTTGCTATAGAATCAACAAATCATGACAAAGAGATAATGAAATACCTTGCCGATACTTGTTTGAGGTCAAAAGCTGTTTCCCACCTTACTCAAGACATGATGATTCCCAATCTTGTTGTTGATGGGATCTGTAGTATTGCCGATTTTTCAAAAAGCTATATTGAAGTAGATGATATTAAAATCGAAGAAAAAATAGGAAGTAGTTCTGAAACTGAGCTTATTCATGGAATTGTAGTAGACAAAACAATAGATGAATTGTCGATGCCTAAAATTGTTGAAAATGCAAAGATTTTGCTTCTTGACAATGACATTCAAGATGAACGCACAAAAACTGATGCCGAAATTAGAATTTCAGATCCTGGCGAGATGGCACAATTCCTTGATAGTAAGACTCGTAATTTACTTCAAAAGATTCAATATGTAATCGAATCTGGTGCGAATGTTATTTTTTCCCGTGGAGGAATTGATCCTCTCGCATTAAATCATTTTTCCAAGAACATGATGCTGACAGTCAGAAGGGTCAAAGAAAATGATTTGCTATGGTTGGCCAAGGCCACAGGAGCCAAAGTAGTCAGGGATTTTGATACTATAAGTGGAAATGATATAGGCTATGCTGCAAAGGTGTACGAAAGAATCGTGGGTGATGACAGGATGGTTTTTGTTGATGGATGTACGAATCCAAAGTCGATTACCTTTCTTTTACGTGCCAGCTCAAAAAAGATTCTTGATGAATTTCATCGTACAGTCCTCGATTGTATTTATGTTTTGAGAAATTTCATTATGAATCCAAAAATTGTACCTGGAGGAGGCGCTGTGGAAGCATTCGTTGCTATGGCAGTCAGAGAAAGATCGTATCTATATTCTGGTAAGGAGCAGATTGTAATCCAAAAATTTGCAGAAGCCCTTGAAGAGATTCCTCTAACAATTGCCAGGAATGCAGGGATGAATACTATAGATATAGGAACGCATTTGAGAGAAAAAATCTATTCTCAGTCTTCGCTAAAGCAGAAGAAAAGAAGAAACAGAGATTATATCAAAAACAATCGTGATTGGTACGGGATCAACGCAATTGAAAGAAAAATAGACAACATGTTGAACTTGCATGTCATGGAACCTCTTATGGTAAAAGAACAGATTCTTGTTACTGCAACAGAATCTATTATTTTGCTTATGAGAGTCGATGACGTAGTTATGAAAAAGCCAGTTGATACCCATGGGCACACTCATACTCATTTAGACGGTACTACACATTATCATAAGGGAGGAGATAAACCTCATGATCATTTCGATAGATTAGGAAAACAACAGAGACCTATGCATCATTATTACTGATCTAAATACAAGTACCTAGGAATGAATCACTCCATTTATAGCTATAGTTTTTATGGTAACGTTTGTAGAAAGACATCGGCTATCATTTAGGATCACCGACAATATTTTGGGATTAGTATATTAAGATGGTGTTAACAATGATTGATAGCTTATAGACTATTTCGTATTCTCTAGATCAGCAGCAAGAATATAACCTGTTGTTGAAATGGGTTCTGTTACTGTGATGTCGAGTTTTTGTTTGCTCTCAGTATTTATGTTGAAATTAACCTTTCTGAGACTTTCTGGAACGCCAATCATGACTTGATTCGATGTTAAGAGCTTTGAAACATTTGTAATTATTTCACTTCTTTTCTTGTGCAAACGCAATTGTTTGATTATGTAATTAAGGTAAATGTCTAAAGTCTCATTGATGTTTATCCTCATTTTTCTTGATAGTTTATTTTTTATGGTCTTGATCGAATTCGTCAAGATAATGTAGTCTGTCTCATTGTGAAACTGATAGATTCTTGTGAATGGTGCTGTATCGGGTTCTCCTTGTACGGTAATTGTAATTTCTATCAGAATAACCTAACCGATCCATTAGTTATTTTTTGGCGTCTTTTCCATAGTTTAGTGGAGGCCTCTTTGGAGCTTTAGCTTTAGGTCCGTTACCAAAGTCATAGGTATTGCCTAGACCTCTGTAGAAATTAGGTCTCACTGGTTTTCCTTCAGTCAATCCTTTCTTGGTCAGTGACAAGCCTGCCAATAATTCTACGATTAGTCTGTTTGCTAAACCAGACGTGATACCACCATTATATGAATTACCATCACTTACATCATAATTAGGAGCTACTTCAACCAAATCAAATGCAAATCTGTCTGGATCAAATGAGGTAGAAAGAAGCCGCATCAGTCGCATGCCTTCCCTTGATGTCAAACCATTTGGTTCAGGTTCCCCCGTACCCGGAGCATACGCAGGATCGAAGGTATCTATGTCCCAGCTTATATAGACAGCATCAACGTTGTCATTTGCTCTGTCCGCAGCCTCCTTTGCTATCTTGTCAA
>JAATVN010000221.1 GCA_014523595.1 Nitrososphaerales archaeon TH5888
AATCTATTAAAATAGACAATAGCATCCTTTTTAGAGAACAGTTTTTGCAAGTCGCTATATAGATTTGCTTGGAATATCTGCAATTGTGCCTCTCTATCACTGCCCAATTTTAGTGTCCATGGACCATAACCTTCTATCTTTATAATGGTAATTTGAATTGTCATTTTTGACTATTTATTTCCTTATTACCTTCAAATTCATTTAGTCTCGTTACCATTTTATGTGCTGCTTCTACTGCCCTCTTAGGTACGGAGATGACTCTATTCTTTGCCTGCTTTACAGTCATATCCGGGCCCGTAATTCCAAGTGTAATAGGTTTTTGATATTTTAAAGAGAGATCGGCAAGTAATCTTGCAGTATTATTGGCTATAACTATATCATGTCCTGTTTCTCCCTTTATTACTGCGCCTAATGTGACTATAGCATCTATTTCTTCAGTTTTAAGAAGTTGTTCAACCATTAAAGGCATATCAAATGTACCTGGTACATGGCAGATCTTTTTCACATGCATGTTTAAGTTTTTTGCATGATGTTTGGCTGTAAAAAGCATTTTATCAGTAATCTCTTGGTTAAATTCGGCTACAACTATAGCTAGTCTTATTCTTTTCAAATTATTTTCAATACACCTATGTTTTCTTAATTTGAGATGATTCTACTAATGGAACTTTAAATCTTGTGGAATATTCTATAGCTTTGTCTACCGATAAGGCCCCACCTGTTTCAGAATCGAGCATTTCGCAAATTACTACTGCTGGGATTAAATTTGCAAGTTTAATTAATTGAATAGATAATTCGGTATGCCCAGATCTGTCCCTCAATAATTCCCCTGAAGCAATTAATATGTGTACATGACCAGGAGAACGAAATTGCTTAGAAAATTCGTCTTTACCATCATTATCAATATCAGAACATATTTCTGACATTTTCGTAATTGTTAGTGCCCTGTCTCTATCAGTTATACCTGTAAAAGTATCGATATGGTTTATGGTAATTGAAAAGGAAGGCCGGTCCCCATAAGGAGCTATTGAACTTATGATTTTAGATAACGAAGGATTATTTTTGGAAGCAAAATGTAATAAATCATGCATAAATATCAAATTCAATTCTGAAGCAATTTCATAGGGTATAGCCAGGCAGATAAGACCACCAGCGTCATTCCTCATAGTCGCTATATCGCGAGGACCAATATGCTGAGCAGCCTTTACCATATCAACCTCGTTTTCTCTAGATTCGTCATCATGAATCAAGACAAATTTTCCATCTCTTAAGGCCTTGACTGCATCTTCGACTGGTGACACGAGGTTCAAAACTCTAATTACGATTATAAAGTTTACTAATTTTCTGGTAATTACTAATATCGTGGTAATAATTTTGCAACATATTTGCTTAAAATGTCAACCTCAATATTAATCTTATCTCCCATCCGTTTATTTTTGAACGTAGTAACGGCTAATGTATGTGGAACCAAAGCTATTGAAAATGAGGTCTTCGAAACATCAACAATAGTAAAGCTAATACCATCCAGCGCAATGGATCCTTTTGGTACCAAGGAATTAGCAATCTCTTTATTCACACTTATCCATATTTTGGTCTCAGAAGGAATTTTCACTATATCCTCAATTTTTCCTACACCGTCAATATGACCCAAAACAATGTGGCCTTCAATTCTATCATTTATTCTTAAACTTCTCTCTAGATTAACCCGATCCCCCACTTTCAACAACCCTAATGAAGTTCGTCTCGTAGTTTCTTTTACTACTTCAAAGTATGCTATGGTCTTCAAAATCCTTGTAGCTGTAAGACATGTTCCGTTGACATTTACACTATCACCTACTTGTAGCCCTTTACTTAGTTTTCCCAGGTCAATCTCAACCCTCATATCAGCAGTTCTGTTTGCGTTTTTTATTTTGGCCACTGATTTGACAATTCCAGTTCCTTCTATGATACCAGTGAACATAAAGTATTGATCTACAATTCCGATCGTAATAAAAATATTTCATCTCTATTCTTGGCTAATTCATAGTTGGTAGCACTAGAAATAAAAAATAACTGTATTAGAGTCAATTGCATTTTAAGCGATGATTCAATCAAAAGAATTCATGCTTTATGAGATAGTGAAATTATTTACAAATAAGAATTCATGCTTTATGAGATAGTGAAATTATTTACAAATCAAAGCTATACTATAATAACTTGAATTAGTAATAATTTACATGGAATTTGTAGAGACCATAAATGAAAGTGAATTAATCAATGGAACCAGTAAAGTAATTTCTGTTAAAGGTAAAGATATCGCATTATTTAGAATCGATAATAAGATTACTGCATTGGGCAACAGTTGTCTGCATAAAGGTGGTCCATTGACAAAAGGAAAAATACAGAAAAAATATGATGGCTATTATGTTACTTGTCCTTGGCATGGATGGGAATACAATATTTCGAACGGAAAGGCACCGCCTGGTTATGATGAGCAACAATCTGTCTATGATGTACAAATAAAAAATGGAAAGATCTTTGTTTCAAATCAACCAATCATATACTCCTTTAATAAAAAATATGATGGCTCTTTGAAAGACCTAATAAAACTTGAATACAAAACCACACCGGATTCCTTGAATATTCTGGGAATATCTACAACAAATATGAATGGACATTTAGAAAGAGATTCAACTTCTGAAATGTCATTAAATAAGGCACTAACATATGCAAAGCAAAAATATAATGCATCTACAGTTTTGCTAAAACTGAGAGATCTTGAATTCAGAAATTGTGAGGGATATTACAGCATTAATGAACAAGCATGTACATGGCCCTGTTCAATTTCAGAGATGGATGAAAATGATGGTATGAATGAAGTTTACAGAAAGATGATACTTTGGTCCGATATAGTTATAATTTCTACTCCAATTAGATGGGGAAATGCATCTTCATTATATTACAAAATGATTGAACGTTTAAATTGCGTTCAAAATCAAACAACATTACACGATCGTGTACTTGTCAAAAATAAGGTAGCGTCCTTTATTATTACTGGAGGACAGGACAATATACAACATGTCGCAGGAAACCTGATGGTTTTTTTCACGGAGCTGGGGTTTTCTTTACCACCATTCACATTCATGGGATGGAGTAGAGGTTGGAATGCAGAGGATATGGAAAATAATGTCATCCAATTTTCGAAGTCACGATATGTCAATAGATCTGTCAAGGATCTTGTAGACAATGGTATAAAATTACTTCACCAAGTCAAGGGCGATCCATGCAAGACGGTGTCTTCTCCACAACCAAAAATCATGGAGGCACCATCAAAATTAAAAATTGATTGACTCTGTCCTTATTTTTTCTAAATATCATGAACAATCATGTGTAACATGCATTAATAAACGTCGATTAACCTTGTTAACCTTGATATCCGGATAGTTTATTATAAAGGATTCGTTAAATAGGAACACTATTCATTTTCGTAAAACTTTATTGTTTTGCAGCGTTTATTACAGCCTTCGCTTGTTTGTAATGAACTGCATCAATCATTTTACCATCCAATAGTACTGCGCCTCTAGTATTCCCCTTTTCAAATGAATCCTGTAATGCGGCTAATACTTTTTCTGCCCATTCTATTTGTTTCTTTGTTGGTCTGAAAATATCATGAACGGGATTTATGTGTAATGGATGAATCAACGTTTTACCTGAATAACCTAGTTTTTTTGCATTTGTTGCATCTTTAATCAAACCATCGAGATCATTTACCTCTTGCCATATACCATCCATTGCTTCAATTCCCGCAGCTTTGGCATCCACTGGAATCTTTGATCGGGCATAATTATAGCTTAGATGATCATCATATTCGACATCAATATTCATATCATACAAGTAATCAAAGACCCCAAAGACCAGTGCCACCACATTTTCATGTGCTGAAGCAATTGAATTAGCATTTATTACTCCTTTAGCTGTTTCTATAGATGGTATGATTTGAATTCTTGCGGAAATGCTACGTTTTGACACAATCATTTCAATTTTGTCAATAATTTGAATTACCTCTTGACTATTACTAATCTTTGGTAAAACAACACCATCCAATCCCTTCATTAAAACTCGATCAAGATCACCGTCAACTAAACCAGAATCTACTGAATTAATTCTGACATAAATGGATGGTTCCTTATCTTCATCATGGGTTGCAACGTGTCCT
>JAATVN010000037.1 GCA_014523595.1 Nitrososphaerales archaeon TH5888
AGGTTCTGATTTCGGTTCTCCTCAAAAACTAAGTAGTAACAGAGGAATATCATATAAGCCAGAAATCATAGTGAATGATGAATCAGTAACGGATAGTTTTACCTACAAGGCAAAAGATGCCAAGGGAGCTGAAAGTAATGTAGCTACTGTGGATGTGAATATGGATCCAATCGATGAATCTACTTTGGAAGATGATACTAAAATTGTATCAGAAGACACAAGTCGTGAATTTGATATTACTTTACATGCCAACGATCCAGAAAAAGATCCTGTAGAATTTGAGATAGTAACGCCTCCATCAGAAGGGCGTTTAGAAAACTTTGATCCCAATTCCGGTACTGTAACCTACGTTCCAAATGAGAATGATGAAATAGACATACATTGGCACAATTACATTAATGGGAATGACAGAGTTATGACTAAAATTATAGATGCTGGCGAAGGTGATAATACGGCAGCAGTACAGAATAGCGATCCTTTTAAAACCCGACAATAATTATAAATTATTTCAGAAATGAATTTTGTATCATTAATCACTAGATAAACTAGAGAATGCATTTCACATTAATTACTGTTTTCGAATCTAAATAATTATTATAAAGTACAATTTCTAATGCATAATGAATTTATTTGTCACAAATCAGATTGGGAATTGTCATTCCACAAGGTTGGAGGAATGATTTACCCCAAACTTCAGCTAGTTATCAATTCAAATATTCTAAAGATATGGTCGTTGCCGCAGAAAGAAATGGTTTTGATTCAGTCTATGCCTACGATCATTTTATACCTCATTATAGATATCCCCGTGCTGGAAGCTTTTTTGAATGCTTCACTCTGTTATCCGCTATTTCTTTGTATACAAATAAGTTAAAAATAGGTCAGATAGTGACTTGTAATTCTTACAGAAACCCAGCACTCCTCGCAAAGATGGTAGCCACATTAGATATCATCACCAATGGACGCACAGAATTGGGAATTGGAGCCGGTTGGTATTAAGAAGAATATAAGGCCTACGGTTACACCTACTTCTCAGACATAATTCGCATTTTACAACTGGAAGAATCGATTCAAATCATAAAAAAATTGTGGACACAAGAAATTGCAAATTTCCGAGGAAAATATTATTCTGTTAGCAGGGCAATCTGCTTTCCGAAACCCATTCAGAAACCTCATCCCACAATTATGGTGGGGGGTGCTGGTGAAAAGTATTTGCTAAAAGTTGTTGCCAAATATGCCGACAGATACAATCTTTATTTTGGAACACCAGAGCAGATGGAAAGGAAAATAAATATTCTAAAAGACTACAATACCCAAAATAGGAAAATAGAATATTCAATTGTACTTCCCTGTTTAATTGTTGATAATGATGAGGAAATAGAAAGGATCGTAAAGAGAATGAAGAAAGGAAACATGACTATATACCAGTTTAAGAAATCGGTGGCTGGGGGATTGACTGTAGGAACCATTGATGATATCATGAATGGAATATCGCAGTACGTGAACATAGGAGTTACCCATTTCATATTTCATTTTTTGCAGCTAGATCAAAGAGTCCTCAAGAAATTTTCACGAATAGTCAAAGTAGCAAAAACAATATGATAGCAAGTATTTGATGAATTGGTTTTAGTAAGCAGAATATTTAATTTCATGTTTATTTGAATTTTATCTTAGTTTGACAATAATTGAATCAAGAGTTGAATCAGAAATTGACACACTTACCTCACAGCTGCAGCAACTAATTCGGGTTCCTAGTGTATCTGCAAAAAAACAGTTGACGATTACAAAATGCGCAGAACTAGTTTCTGAAATAATGTCTAAGGCTGGAATAAAATCTGAGTTACTGAAATTAGATTACAATTCAGAAGAAATTGCCCCAGTTGTATATGGGGAGGTTAAATCCAAAAATAACCCGGATGGAAAAACTATCTTATTTTATAATCATTATGATGTACAGCCTCCAGAACCAATTGAATTGTGGGAAGATGATCCATTCAGTGGAAAAATTGATGGCAATTTAATTTTTGGCAGAGGTGCATCGGATGACAAAGGTGAATTAATTACGAGAATAAAGGCAGTACAATATTTTCTCGATGAGACCGGAGACGTTCCCTGCAACGTCAAGTTTATCATAGAAGGTGAAGAAGAGGTCGGTAGTTCTCATCTCGAAAAATATTTGATAAAATATAAGCAAAAATTTTCCTGCGATGCAACAATTTGGGAATTTGGATACATCGATGAGAACGAAACACCAATAATCAGTCTAGGAATGAAAGGATTGCTTTGTGTAGAATTACATGCTACTTGCGCCAATGCAGATCTTCATTCTAGTTTGGCAGTCCTAGTTGAAAATCCTGCCTGGCGTCTTGTTCATGCACTAAAAACCATACGAGATGAGAATGGAACAATAACTATCAAAAACTGGCATGAGGATATTCGGGATTTTTCAGCTGAGGAATTGGAAAGCATTAAACAAGAGGATTTTGATATTTCAGACTTTAAAAAAAATTATGGACTAAGCAACATATTCAACGAAAATGATACTGAAAAAATGAAAAAAGCGTCCGTAGGAGGGGTAACATCTAATATTAGCGGTTTATTTTCGGGTTATATTGGTGAGGGGTCGAAAACTGTACTGCCAAGTAAAGCTATGGCAAAACTTGACTTCAGACTCGTCCCCGAAATGAAGCCCGAAAAACAATTTGAGTTGCTAAGAGACCATTTTGATAGCAATGGATTCAAGGACATACAACTGAAATTTATGAGCGGTGAACCTGCTTGTAGAATCCCAGTAAATAATGAATTTGTTAAACTAGTTGAGGCAAGTGCCTTGGAAGAATTTGGTAAGGTAATCAAGAGCATATCTTCAGCAGGCACAGGGCCAATGTGGTACTTCAATAACATATTGAAATGCCCATGCGTAGGTATTGGCTGTACCTACAAATACAGCAGAATTCACTCTCCAAACGAATTTGTTCGGATAGACTTGATCAAAAAGACAACAAAATGTATTGGAAATATTATAGAAAGATTTGGCAAGTCCTAGATAAATTATCAACTAGCAAATACAAAAAAGCTTAGAGTCAATATCTAAATACAGTGAACTGAAATTTGAAAAAAAATATTGAATCCACAATTTATTTTTTACGTGAATTTTGTAATCACAAATTTGTTACGAAACCGTCTCCTCAGAGAATAAATCCTCCTTTATTCAATACTCTGACTAAATTATAAATCACAATAAGAGTAATTTCCTTTTCTCAAGTCTGTTGAAACAACCATAGACTTGAATCGAAAAGGCATAAATTATTTGAAATGATTATTAATGACATCAATCAAATCAGTACAATGACTATGAATTGTCCATCATGCGGCACACTGATGATATGGTTGAATGGCTCTATAATGCATGATCAACAAATCAACTTTTATGAGTG
>JAATVN010000038.1 GCA_014523595.1 Nitrososphaerales archaeon TH5888
GAGTAGTATAGAGTATTAAAATTTGCTTACAACTCGATTACTTACTATCTGATCAGTATCTTCAATGCGTAGAAAACGAGGCGGTCAAAGTATTAAGAAGAACATGAAGATTCAGATATTCAAGCAGAATTAGAAAAAGGCATAGCAAGTGAAAAAGGTTTGTGAATATTTTATATGAATTTAATCACAGTAAACTAGATTATCAATTAAAAAACTAGCAGTTAAGGCGCACAGCGTTCATGACTTGCATTAAATGCGACTTCCTCCACCAGGCGCATTAGGATTAATAGATCCTTTTGCTTCTGCATTTTGAGGCGATGTAAACAAATTATCGCGAGAAGTCCGGCAAGTCCGAATACTGCAATTGTGGCAATTGCAGTTCGTATAGTTTCAATCCATGTACTGTAGATTCATGAATCGATTGCAAAGTTCCTCATCATGAACACGGTTGATGCAATATTCATCTATTGATGTGTTTCCACTGCGAAGATCTGCCAAGGATTGGTTCCAAGCTGCGTTAAAGTTCTCAATTTTATATGATTGGTTAGTTAATTGAATCTGTGAATAAAGCAAAAAGCCACCCAATACTATTGCCACTATAACTAACGTTGTTACTATGGGCTTGCGTGCTAGCATATTAATAGCGACTCTACCTTTTTCAATTATCTTTGGATTATCTTTATACCGCTTAACCGCGGGAGGCTCACGTTCTACTATTCTTTCGGCCGGCATGGTATCGGCAGACCTCTCGTCTTGGTCAACTTTCGTTGCCTCTTCTCGAAGGTTTTCCTCTGCTTCTCGAAGGTTTTCTGCCGTGTCTGTAGTATGCGGTTTGTCTTCTCCTGCTCCGATATCTACTTTATCCGCTGCTTCTCGAAGGTTTTCTGCCGTGTCTGTAGTATGCGGTTTGTCTTCTCCTGCTCCGATATCTACTTTATCTTTCTGCCATTTTTTAATCCACTTTTTGATTTTATTCACGTCTTCTGCCATTGCTATATGAGTGATCAACAAATATTAAGAGTATGTAATGATTTAGTGGGCTTTGTGGGAATTCTTCACAATTGAAGGTTTGAGAAAGTTGGTGAAAATTCTATTTTTTGTATAAAGTTGAAACTTAAGCGGTAAGTCAGGAAAAACGACACATAAATAGCACTAATATTGACATACATTTGCTAAAATCAACACTGCCTTAAAATATTCAAGATTGGACAGAATTACGAGTTAGAACTGCAAGTTAGAATACATCGGAACTATACGCCAATGGGATTAGAGCCGTACGCGATGACGGACGAAAATAATCCGATCAGCGAACGAACATGACGGCATTACGCCAACGTGTAAGTTACTTATCACAATAAAATATAACATAATTTAAACACGTGGGACTGCATTCCTGGATAGAAGATATCCCACCCGACGGAACTCTACACAATCCCGCAAGTAATACAATACATTAAATTATAAACGACTTACTGGTGGAACAAGTTAGAATCCCATGAATCCCACCAGTGAATTTGATGGTGTTACTTTAGTTTGTTCAGGACAACAAATTATAAAATTTAAAACTGGCGGGGAGTACGCTAAAGAGTTAACACTAGATAAAGAACAAACAAGTTAAGATGATTTATTGGACGCCTTCCCTATCTTTGAACGGTTATAACATTAAATAAAAAATATTGGGTCGTAACTTAGAATAGCAAATACTCTTCAGTCTACTTCTTTACTTCTAACAGTTTTTCTATTGTACCAAATATTGGTGTATTCCCAAAGTGGTTTTGTATCTTGGTTGGATCTACCCATATACTTACGGCATTGTTATCCATCGCTTTTATACTGAGTGGGACATCATGTACTGGTCCTTGTCTCATGGTTATAGTAGCAGTTCCATTAAATACTGTTGTCGAGTTATTTGGCATTGACATATTTGTAAGTGTAAAGTTATAGATCCTGTGATCATGCATAGCAGATCCATTTGTCATTACCATATTAAATTTGGAATTCAATGTTGCATTTGGAAGACTACCTGTTGCGGCTCCATCTTGTGTTTTATTATTCATTGATAGACTGCCTTTGTAAAGACCTGAAACTATCCATATAGGGTTACCATTTTCATCATTTTGTAAACTTGCGATGGTTCCAAATGCATACGATCCTGGTTTCATCATCATATTGTCATGGTGAGAATATCCTTGTTTTTGTTGCGAATATTGATTTCCCATGACGCTGCTTTCTATCACTCCTGATAGCAGTAAGGCTGCAGAGGCAATGAATAATACTGAGAGTAGTTTTGTTTGCATCATTGTAGTTAGTGACTAGCTAAACTTCATTTTAAAGTTATCATATCGACACATAAACATAACAACAAGAAGGAGCATTAAAGTCGATTTACGCTTGTAACACGAAAAACTACACGATACATTTAGTAAACGTTTGTTAAATTATGAAGCAATGCCTTATGTGTATATAGCAGGGATAGTTTCTGCGTCGAAGATAGAAAATATAGAGTCTACTGATTCTTTTCGTTCGCTATTATGTCTAATTGTTTGTAATGCTCAAATATAATCGACATCAGGATTGGAGTTTCACTTAGCCAGAACTTCAGTGCATTTTTTCTAATGATCAGGAACAAGCAATAGAGGAGGCATTCAATACATACCTAAAAGCCAAAATAACAGAAATGGATACTAAGTTCCCTTTAGCACCTTTAGATACCAAATAATTTTTTTTACTTGCATATTATTAATATCACTAGCGATAATCAGGTTTATACAAAGCAAATAGACAAATTTGTTCACAAATTAGTTTTAATTCAAACTTGGGAAATTCAATAATTCCATAAGAAGACTTTTATAGAATATTATCTATTTTTTTGCTATGAGTGATACAAAGGGTAAGGTTCCAAATATAGTTGCGATTGAGGTCATAAAGAAGAATGGAGTTGATGTTGAAAAATTAAAAGAATTAATAACTAAAGGTGTTGGTGCTGAATTTACTACATATTATTATTATACAATTTTAAGGATGCACTGCACTGGACTTGATGGCGAGGGTATAAAGGAAATAGTCGAAGAAGCAAGGATCGAAGACAGAAATCACTTTGAAGCCATGGTACCAAGGCTGTATGAACTTGGAGGCTCTTTACCAAGAGATATTAGAAAATTTGCTGATCAGGCAGGATGTCCTGATGCCTATCTTCCAGAAAATTGGGAAAATCTAACCTCCATAATAGAGGTATTACTCGGCGCAGAACAATGTGCAATACGTTCATGGGGTGAAGTATGTGATTTGACCGCTGGAAAAGATCCCCGTACTTATGATATTGCTCAGAGAATTATGCAAGAAGAAGTAGAACACGAAGCCTGGTTTATTGAGTTGCTCTCCAAGAGACCTTCTGGACACTTTAGAAGGAGATCTGTTGGGCAATCGCCTCATGTTGGGCAACAAGGCGGGCTCATTCATCTATAAAATTCTACCTTTTTCTTTTTTTGTTCCTCAGACAAAGGAAATTAATTTCGATCTAGATTTAAAAATCAATTGTAATAATATTAAAACAATAGTACTAATTTATTGCGATGTTTGGGCCCTTTAATCTAGAAGATTGAATATTGTTGTCAAGATATAATGCAAACCTATTGAACTCCAAAGGGTTTCTCAATGGATATCCTAAATTGGTAATAATACATGATTCTATTATACACGACACTTTATCGATATTTATGCGTACCTCTTGATAGCATTTTGTGAAATATCTGTTCATCTAAAAGACTTTGAATCTTTATTTGGATTTAGTAACAAGTCTAGTATTAATATAGAAACAAGAGCATGTTATTATGATGCCTGGCTGATTTGAAATATGCTACCGAGTCCGATTGATACGACATATAGGTTACCGTCGGGACCCATTTCTAAGTCAGTAATACCTCCAAATCCTTCACCAAACACAATACTACTTACTCCTGGAGAAGATGGTTTTTCTATAACTCTCAATGAGAGTGCTTGTGGAAGAATTAGGTCCTTTCGATCTGGGCTGAGATCAAAATGGTAAATTCTGCCATTATGAACGTCTCCTACAAACATATCGTTCTCGTATGTAGTTCCAAGTTCAGTTGATTCCAAAAATTTTACTGCGGTTGGTCCAGCTGTATTTGCCCAAACTAGTTCAGGATCGCTATAGTGTCCCTTTCCATCAAAGTCCAGTAAATCAGATTCTGAAAAGGAATCTTCCAATGCTGCCAAACCCTGTACTTGTTGCCATCCACTATTGAACCCAGGCAGAACCAAATTTATTTCATCTCCGTTTCCAGGCCCATTTTCCGTATTCCACAAATTACCAGATAAAGGATCAAAGTCCATGCCAAAACTATTTCTTATTCCATATGCGTAGTATATTCGCAATGGAATAGAATCCCCAAGAATGCCATCGGTGGGTTGTCCTTCTTGCGTTATCCTCAAAATACCAGCTCTACCATCTGGATCAACACCATCCTCGTAATTCTGCGCCTTAGTCTCCGTGGCTGATCCCTTAAATGAACCATCAACATCTCCAATTGACACATAGAGATTATTGTCCGGGCCAATTATTATGTCACCTCCATTATGTCGGGGTCCTGGACTGGCAGGCAAATCCATCAAAAGTAACGGATTAGTTAGCACATCACCTGATAGTTCATATCTGTAAACTCTATTCCCAATTGGTTGTTTTCCAGCCTTATCATCTCCATCTTTCCCATCAATTTCAGTGTAGTAAATGAATACATATGTCGTTGAGCTATCTTTTGAAACGGCTATTCCACACATGCATCTTTCAATGGAATTAGCAACATTAACATCAAGGACAGGTTTTGCAAGAACTTTACCATTGACTATCCTTTTTACCATACCAGTATCTTTTTCAAGCACCAAAATATCTCCTGGTCCAACGAAGGCCATAGTTGTAGGAGTACTTAACCCCCCTGCAATAGTAGCAATTTTCAGGTTTGAATCAAAAAGCTGCGGTTTTCCTTCTTCTTCAAACTCAGTCTCTGCAAATTCTTCTTGAGCTTTAAGCGAATAATAAGGCATAATGGAAGAAAGGATCAAAATTGAAATAATTGTAAATGCTATTAAGACACTGACCAAGGCTTGGAACGATAATTCACTTGGGATCTAATATACATATCGAAGAATGATTTCTGAGAAAATTATCAAAAGTTACAAGCTTGCAGAGAGCAATCTAAGTTCATGAAAAAAGACACTAGATTTAGGCTAAACTATCAATAATCACAAAAATAACCAAGGTTTTCATAGGCAACAAGAACATCAGTTCCTAGTTTTCATAAGGTAATTTTTAGCAAATATCGAAGAAACCTTATTCTAATAGGAATGTTTCTCACTTTTGTGTTGTTTAAGAGAAGGATATTTTGAAAATGTACATTTACATTTGTCACACTGCCATTGATGTTCGCGAGCTTTAGTGAAATTATCATACTTGATATCTTCCTTCACATACATCATAGTTTTATAGTCGTACTTGGCTGGATTGTAATTCAATTTGTACTTTATTGAATTTATTCGCACTTCTAACTTAATGGTACAATATGTACTTTATATTTCAATATGTTACTGAATATAGGATTTTAATATAAAAATAATTTATAACTTTTCACCTATTAAATCATTGCGTATATTGTTGAAAAGACTTATAGCAAAATAGATAGATTATATCATATATTTTCCTATGCCAACTGAAAATAATTCCGTTACAAGATTCAAAGATAGAGAACATGCAGCAGAGCTTCTAATATCCAAACTAAATAATGAGCTTAAAGATGAAAATCCCAAAGAGATAGTAGTTTTTGGAATTCCACGTGGAGGAGTGATATTGGCATATACGATTTATAAGAACAGATCTGCAATTTATTTTGATATTGTAATACCTCGTAAACTGGGAGCTCCGAACAACAAGGAACTTGGCATAGGAGCAATAATGGATAAGGATACTGTTTATCTTAATGAATATGTAGTAAAGGCTTTGAGAGTTCCGCAAGATTATATAGAGACAGAAAAGTTGTCACAAATCCGAGAAATTGGTCGTAGAAACTTACTCTACAGACCAAAAAAAGAATACAATATAAGGAATAAAACCGTTATTCTTGTGGATGATGGTGCAGCCACAGGAGCCACGCTTGTGGTTTCTGCAAGGTGGATAAGAAAGAGCAAACCAAAAAAGATAATAATTGCGATCCCAGTAGCGCCTAATGAAACTGTCGAGCTCTTGAAAAATGAGGTGGATCAAGTGGTGACAATACTGATACCCCCTACTAGTAATTTTACTTCGGTTGCTCAATTCTATGACAACTTTGAAGAAATAACTGATGACAAAGTAGTAAAGATTATGAAGGAAATGAACCCAATGTAAAAACTTGAGCGATTACTTGCTTACTATTTACTTTTTTTACATGATGGTTATTGCGTCACTAACACAGTTATTTTAGAGGAACGGCGGGTAATACTGCGGTAAGTTGAGAAAGATTTGGTACTGAGTTTGTAGCAAATTCCAAGATTGGTGCATGCCATATACCAAAACCAACCATGAATATCATTGCAAAAATGAGTACTGCGGCCATCGCTCTTGGCTCTTTGACTTTGGTTGTATCAGGCGAATCTTCCATGTACATTTTTCTCATAATCCATGCATAATATCCAAGTGATAGGGCACTGTTCAAAACCCCAGCAATAGCCAAGTAAGGTCCCCACCAAACTTCGGGTCCAGTAACAATTGCCGAATTAAATAATACTAGTTTACTCCAAAAACCATTGAGAGGCGGGAC
>JAATVN010000039.1 GCA_014523595.1 Nitrososphaerales archaeon TH5888
CCACCAAACTTCGGGTCCAGTAACAATTGCCGAATTAAATAATACTAGTTTACTCCAAAAACCATTGAGAGGCGGGACTCCCGCCAATGCCAACAAAGATATTGACAAGGCTATGGCCGTGAGTGGCATTCTTTTTGCAAGCCCCCGATACTTTTCGATACTATAGCTGGTAAGTGTAATTGCTACTGCAGCAGCCGCAATGAATGCAGCCGATTTCATAACGGCGTGATTGAGAATGTGGAAAAGTGAGCCTGCAAGAGCTTGATCACTGTATGGAGCCAATGCAAGACCGATCATTATGTAGCCCGCTTGAGCTATGCTTGAGTAAGCAAGAATTCTGGGTACGCTCTTTTGAATCAAAGCTCCCAGGTTTCCTAATGTCATCGTAAATACTGCAATTATGGCCAGTGTCATAGCCCAGTCCAAATGCAATACAAAAATGGCCATAACAATTACACGGATAGCAGCAGCAAAACCTGCCTTTTTTTTACCTGCCGCAAGTAACGCACCAATTGTGGTAGGGGCTCCCTCATATGTATCTGGCAACCACATGTGGAATGGAACAAGACCCATCTTAAATCCAAATCCTGCTATAAATAACGCTAGTGCAAGCACAGTGATGGGAACTACGTCTTGTTGAACATTTACCATAGATACTATTGCCTGACCAATATTTGTGGTTCCAGTTATCCCGTATACTAATCCAATTGCAACTACCAGAATTGCAGATGATAGAGCGCCAAAAAGGAAATATTTGATGGCAGCCTCATTTGATATTGGATCACGTTTTGAAAATGCAGCTAAGGCATATGTGGGTATGGACATGAGCTCCCATGCAACTAAAAGCATTACAAAATCAGTAGAATAGGCTATGAGTATCATGCCTATACTGGATAGCAGAATCAATGAATAATATGCTGCAGGATTGGTCTTGTTTTTCATGTAATTCCATGATGAAGCTGTTACCATGACTGATACAATCAGTAATGATATTGCAAAGAACGCACCAAACATATCATCCGCAAGCATGCCTTTACCAAATTGTATGGTAGGAATTTGTTCTCCAAAAAGTATTCTAATGCTAATGATACCAATGATTAGTATTATGGCGGCAACTGAGATACCACAATATAACCTATTACTACCACCTCGTTCTTTCCGTAGGGAATCAATAATTGGAATTGCAAGTCCTACTGAACCCAGTATTACAGTTACCAACACGGGAGTTGAAAAGAAATCCATTTTATCTCAATCCTACAAGAACAATAACGTGATTATTATCATTAGACCTGCAGCGAAAACAAAAAGATATGTCTGTGCTATTCCTGTTTGTCCAGCCTTAATAACTCTTGAGAAATATGTCATTGTTCCTTGAAGGCCAGGATTAATTCCGTCAATTATGGTACTTTCAAAATATCTCCAAACGATACGGAATAAAGCCAATGGTCCTATCACAGCTCCCCAATATAATGCAGTGTTGAGATACCATCTATTAAAGAAGAATTTCCACACTGCTCGAGAAATAATACTTCTCGATACTATCTCAGGACTGATTACTCTCTTCATGTATACAAGGGCTCCAAGAATAGCACCCAAGGCAAATGCACCAATCGAAGCGGTAACTGCGACGGGGTTAAGTTCCTCGAAAGCCAAGAAGCCGGATCCTCCTTCAGTTGGAATTTCGTGACCTTCTGATACTGCGCTTTCAATGCCAAATGTACCAGCAAGGTATGACGAAAACATCTCGTGAAGCTGATGTTCAAATCCAAATCCAATTAAACCTACCGCAATGCTGGCTACTGCGAGTATGGCAAATGGAACCCACATTATAGGTCCTACTTCATGTACATGATGGTTGCTTTCTGTTTCTTGTATAAACTTACTTTTGTTTCCAAAGAATGTCATGCCGAGCATCCTGAATGTGTAGAAGGCGGTCATAAATGACACCATAACCGCAATGGCAAAGAGTATCCATGAATACTGGTATCCTGATTCAAGAATTGAAGCAAGAATCGCATCCTTACTCCAGAACCCAGAAGTAATGAATGGAGCTGCTGCTAATGATAGACCGGCCATCATCATGAATAAGAACGTCTTTTTCATTTTGTTCTTAAGGCCTCCCATATCTGTCATAAACCGAGAACCAACTGCGTGAAGCACCGCACCTGCACCCATAAACAACGATGCTTTAAACATCGCATGACTCATGAGATGAAAGAATCCGGATGTATAACCATCTACAAAAGATGAAGAAAGTCCAGCTATTCCTAATCCCATCATCATGAGACCTATTTGAGATCCAGTGGAATATGCCAGTACCTTTTTTATTTCCGGGTTAACCAATGCTTGCGTAGCTAGCAAGAATGCAGTTATCGCTCCTACCCATGCAACAACTTCGAAAAATTGAGTTGAATTTAAAGCCGATACTGCAAAGAATAGTGGTCCGATTCTTGCTACAAGGAAAACTCCTGCTTTTACCATTGTAGCAGCATGAATAAGTGCTGATACAGGCGTTGGGCCGGTCATTGCCTCAAGTAGCCATTCGTTTAACGGAAATTGTGCAGATTTGCCTATTGCTCCTCCAAAAATTAGTACTGCGGCTGGAACAAGCAAATTATTCTTTGCCATTTCTGCTGCCCAGGTCTGATCCTGTAGAAGCTCGGTAAAGCCAAAAGTACCTGCATATGCAAAAATTAAGAACATCCCTGAAAGCATCATGATATCTCCTGCTTTTGTCATGAGAAATGCCTTTAATCCTGCATGTGACGGTGATGCCCACATTTGTATTCCGCCTGCATAGTGTCCAGGGGTTCCTACAAAGTCCTTCTTCCTATCGTGATACCAGAAACTGATAAGAGCAAAGGAAGCAAGCCCAACACCTTCCCATCCAAAGAATAACATTAGTAGATTATCTGAAAGTACTATCAATTGCATAGAACCAATGAAGAACAACATAAAGAACCAGTATCTAGTGAGATTCTTGTCCCCATGCATGTATCCTACTGAATATACGAAGATTAGAAATGAAATCCATGCAACGATATTCGTCATAAGAATAGACAACGAATCTGCCAACACTCCAGCCTGAATATTGAGGAACGGTATCCAGTTTATCTGACTATGAACCTGACCTCCTTCAATTCCCAGGGGTAACAGTGTTACCGCAGATATAGCACTAGCAAGCGCAAAACCTACCGCCGCATAACTTCTCACACGATTTCCTGCCTTTGCAATGGCAGGAATCAATGCAGCTCCAATGAATGGTAGAACCCAGACCATCCATGCATTTATTCCTATTCCTTCAAATCCAATAACTCCTTGAAGTTCTGTCATTCTATTTGCTCCTCCATTTTTATATTAGCATGAACATTCCAGTTCAAATTGTACCAGATTAATATATTTAAAGTACACCTATTTACAGTAACACTCCTATGGATATTCATCATAATCATGAACCTCCTCCGGCAACGGCTACTAATCCGTTACTATCGCTCTGATGCGAATGGCTAACAGGATTTACATTACTAAATTGAAGTACAGTATTATCGGTGGAAAACATCTCCTGAATATAATCAGTAACTGGATTCAGCAGTGGATTTGGGTAGACTCCCAAGAATAGTGTAATTGCAGCAAGCGCTGCCATTGTGACAGTAATGTATCTATTTGAGTCTTTGATTTTTGAGTATTGTTCTGGAATTTTTCCAAAAAATATTCGCTTGTACATCCACAAGATATATGCAGCAGTTAACACGGTAGCAAGTATTCCCAGTCCAAATGCTACTATTCTGAGAGTGTCCGAGTTTGCGATACCTGATTGCAAGACTCCTGTAAACAGTATCCATTCTGCCATAAAACCACTAGTAGGGGGGATTCCCATAATTGTGAGTGCGCCAATCATAGCAATTACAGCTGTATATGGCATCCGGCCTGCAAGACCGCCGAGCTTTGACATGCTTCTTGTTCCTGTCTGGAGTATAATTGATCCAGCCATCATGAAGAGTATCGCTTTTCCCAGTCCATGACTCACGTACATTAGAGTGGCACCTGTAATTCCAAGAACGCTCTCTGAGCCGAGTCCAAATAGAATGTAACCCATTTGGCTTATACTTGGATATGCCAGCACTCTTTTGATATCATCTTGCATCATGGCCATGGCACCGCCGTAGATCATCGTACACAAATCCCAGAGGTTGATGTAAATACTGTATTGGGAATAATCACCAACAAGTAATTCTAGCCAGAGTCTTAGTAATCC
>JAATVN010000040.1 GCA_014523595.1 Nitrososphaerales archaeon TH5888
TGCATTGCAGGAAGTAGCAGACCATGTTCTGGCTCAGAACACTTGTTTAGTCATGCTTTAGAATATGTATCAAAAAGTAATTGTGGTTTACATGGGGAAAGAGTAGGCATAGGTACAATAATTATGTCAAAGGTTCATGGCTTAGATCATGACATCATAATCAAGACTTTAAAAAATATCAAAGCTCCGACTACGGCGAAGGAAATTGATGTAACTGAGGAAGAAATCATAAAATCATTATTAATAGCTCAATCCTTGAGACCTGAAAGGTATACAATTCTTAACAAGATTAAGATGGATCAAGACTCCGCAAGAGCAGTTGCAAAGTCAGTCAGCGTCATCTAGCTAAATATTGAAAGAAAGTTGGATCAGAACCGAGTCTTAATGGCGTCAAAGGATTTTATTTCTTTTGAGTTCTTGGTTCATCCTTTGCCTTTGGTTCATCCTTTGCCTTTGGTTCATCCTTTGCCTTTGGTTCATCCTTTGCCTTTGGTTCATCCTTTGCCTTCGATGCCGGCTTAGATTTATTGTAAATCTCTAAAAATTTTATGCTTTCTACAGTTGGAATGAATTTAAATAAATCACCAGATATTGCCTTCTTAATAACCTGGAGTCCATCAATCAAAAAAGCTTCTTCAGGCAAAGAAATGACAAGTTCAGGTTTGTTAAAGGTTATTGAAATCTTGTCACCTTCTACAAGAAGTCTCCTCTTGACAAGAGATGATGCTTTCTCTTCATCGGTTTTTAGGACCTTTAGAATATTGACATTGTAATTCAGTGTTTTTCCGGCTAATCTATGGTTAAAGTCAACCTGAACGCGCCCTGAACCGATAAACCTTACAAACCCTCTTCTATCGTCAATGTCAACTACATCTCCAGCCTTTATTTCATCAGCCTTATCACCAAATTTTCTTTGTGGTATCATCCTTACCTTATTCGGATCTCTCATGCCAAATGCCTTGTCCGGAGTGATATCAACATTCAAATTATCACCGAGTTTTGCAGTCGTTAGAATTTCGTCGAGTCCTTTCAATACCCATCCTTCTCCTATCGAAACTAATCTAGGTTCATACTTTATGCTAGGATCATAGAGATTAGATTTCTTCGCATTTTCTTCTACAGTAGTCTCAAAAATTTCGTCTGAATCCTTTACTTTAGCAGTATAGTCTATAAGAATGAGTGATCCTTTTTCCATTGTCACGAAATTTGCTGTCGATTTACCATAATATTAAGCTTAACAACAGGTCCCTATTGACTCAGTATATTGTTGGCTACTGACAATCCATCCTTTATTGGCGGCACGCCCAGAATTGACATTGATGATGAGATGGCTGAAAGAGTTCTCATAACATGGTAACTACTTACTTCGCCCATACATCCTACTCTAAAAACTTTTCCCTTAAGTTCCCCAAATCCTCCCGCTAATAAGACCTTGAATTTAGTTGAAATCAATTCTCGAAATTTCTTGTCATCAATACCAGGAAGATAATTTACGGCTATAACCACATTGCTTCTGGAATCAGCATCTGCGAATGGTGCAAAACCCAAGGCTTCTAGTCCGGAATAGAAGGCATTAGCACACTTTCTATGTCGATTAATTCTATTTTCCATTCCCTCTTCGATAATGATATTTAATGCTTCCTGGTAAGCATAAAAAAGACTTAGAGCAGGCGTGAAAGGGGTTTCAAAACTGTCGTTATAATACTTGAAATATCTTTTTAGATTCAAATATTGACTTGGGGGAGGATTCTCAATCATGTATTTTTTTGCCTCCTTGCTTATTGAAATCGGTGCAATTCCTGGAGGTGCTGCTAGCGCTTTCTGAGTTGCTGTAAAGCATATATCTACATTCCATTTGTCAACTGGTAGCTCATCACCACCCAGAATTGATACTGCGTCTACGACAAAATATGCTCCATGAGCCTTACAGATATCGCCTAATTTGGATAAATTTCTCAAAGTCGTACCTGTAGAAGTCTCATTATAAACAACGTATAGTGCCTTAATATCAGAATTTTTTTCAAAAGCCTCTTCTATTTTTTCTATTGGGGGGTTTTGTCCATAAGGTGAATTTATCCTAATAGTTTTTCCTCCATAGTTATCTATAAGATCTGCAAGTCTAGTACTAAATTCTCCATTTACAGGTATAATCACTACGTCATCTTTTTTTATAAGATTTATAACAGAAGTTTCGACAGCTCCTGTGCCTGAAGTTGTGAGTACTACAACATCATTTTCGGTTTCAAATACCGTTTGTGTCTTATTTATTATATCTTTGTATAATTTTCTAAAATCATCACTTCTATGGTTTATCATGGGTGTTAGCATTGCATTAATAACTCTATTAGGAACATTAGTTGGGCCTGGAAGCATTACAAGGTATTCCAATTACATTCAAGAAAAGATTAGAGCCAATATTTATAATTACGTAAAAATTTGGAAAGAGACATAAATGATTTTATTTTGAATTAATTTATGCTTAAAGAACGTGCGAGAAATATACTTGATACTATAGCTGCCACCGGATTTAACGCATTGATGGTCTTCAAACCAGAAAATATTTTCTATCTGACAGGTTTCTGGGGCGAATCCATGGCCATATGTACCCATGATGAGATTAAATTATTTGTTCCCAAGTTAGAAAGCACCAGGGCTTTGAATGAATCCAAATACTCTGAAATTATCACTACTGAACGTGGGGCTGGACTGATAAAGTCAGTAATACCCTATTTATCAAAACACAAATTCTATTCTGACTGCAGTGATTATGAAACAGTTCGATCTATTTTACCATATACAGATAACAGTAAATTTGTCATAGATGAATGGCCATATCGTAATGCAAGAATTGTCAAAGATGATTCTGAAATTGGGAAAATCAAGGAGGCATCACGTATTATAGACAAACTCTATGAAATGTGCAATGACGAAATAAAGAGAGGGCTTACGGAAAAACAATTGCAGGCAAAGTTACTATACGAAGCCATGAACCTTGAAGGAACATTTACATGTTATCCATATACTCTGAATCCATTCATAATTGCAGGTGGACCTAATAGCGCTCTACCTCATTTCGAAACATCAAATAGAGAATTTATTGATGGGGATTTCATTGTCGTTGATTTAACTCTGCGATATAATGGGTATATTTCCGACGCCACTCGTACATTTGCATTAAACAATGTAAGTCCTGAGATGCGTGAAGTGTATAACCTTGTCAAGAAATCTCAACAGCAGGGACTCGAGTGTGTAAAGGAAGGGGTTGAATGTGGGAAAGTGGATGCTGCTTGCCGCAATCTGATATCAAATAGAGGATATGCTGACAATTTTATTCATTCTACAGGACATGGGGTTGGCTTGGAGGTTCATGAACAACCATGGATACGTCAAAATGAATCTAAAAAATTATCAAAAGGCATGGTTGTTACTGTTGAACCTGGGATCTACATAAATTCAAAGTTTGGTGTTAGGATTGAGGATACGATTGTAGTTAA
>JAATVN010000006.1 GCA_014523595.1 Nitrososphaerales archaeon TH5888
CTAGTATTGTATCTCAATCTTGAAAATATATACTAAAACAGGCGATAAAGGAGATACGGGATTGATTGATGGTTCAAGGACCTCCAAATCTGATCTAAGAATAATAGCATACGGAGAAGTTGATGAGGCAAATTCTCATATCGGTTTGATAATATCAAATATTCAAAGAAATTCGATTTTTGATGATATAAAAAAAATACTCCTGGATATTCAACAGGATTTATTCGTGTTGGGAGCAGAGTTGGCCAATCCCAAAAGTATGAAGGATGACAAGATGTTAGTTAAAAAAGAAATGATTTCTACTATTGAGAGGAGTATTGACAATTTTGAATCTGAGCTGCCACCGATAAGTTATTTCATCCTCCCGGGTGGAACCACTGAATCAACTTTACTACATATTTGTAGAACCGTTATAAGACGTGCTGAAAGATCTGCAGTAGCACTATCTAAAGAACAAAAAATAAACCAGGATATTCTCATATATCTAAACAGATTATCGGATTTGCTCTTTGTTCTCGCAAGAGTGACTAATAAGCGACAGAAATGTGCTGATATCCCCTGGAAGTCAAATTGAGGTTTAATTAGATTCAAATCTCTTTTATAAGTGCATTAATAGCTTGAACTTGAGATGTTTCAAAGGCACTAGTTGTGACTAAACTTAGGTAAGCCAACCTCTTATATTTAATTACTTATACTGGCAGTACTCTTTAACACAAATCGACACCAGCCGCTGGGACACTCTACGCAGTGAATCCTAGTCCCACCGGTATTGGTTATATTTTTTATTGTACATCTTTCGAATATGCCAACGCAAAATTAGACAAATGATCTTCCATTTCATTTCATTAGATATATTAGTCCGCGAAAATTAAGTAACGGGAGATAAATGGTTAATAGTACAAATTCTGTAATTAGTTTAACCTTAATAGTCGTACTCCTGATTCAATTTTCTATTACTTCTTTCGCTCAAAATTCAGATCTACAGAATATGGCCACAGACATTTTTAATGATAAAATATTAACTGTTCCCAATACGGTAAAGAACTTTATTGTACTAATTCCGAATGAAGCCCATGAGTCACCACTCTTGCCAGAGGAAAAGAGACTCATAAATCAACCGTATGTTCCACAGAACTTAGTAGTGGCCCCACAAACAAATATCATCTGGTTTTCAGGAGATGTTGGTCATACACGCAAAGTAACATTAACTGATGATAACTCGAAAGAAATCTTTGATTCTACCTTAAAATTCAATTCTGCTAGTGAGCCTTTATCTATAAACCAAAGTGGAAAGTTTACCTACCATGAAGAGGACGCAAATAGTCAAGACCCAGATTTTGTTATGGAAGGAACCATAACTATCGCTAGTTCAGATTCACCATCAAATATCAGTAACAATGTTAATGACACTCAACCTAATATTGACACAATGGCAGTTCTTATGGTTCCGACAGAGGATATCGAGGAACATACTGAGATAATCGGTGAAAATGATGTCAATATACTTGATCAATATTCATTCAAAGACCTAAGGGAAACTGGAAGTGGAGGGAAAAATCAGACTTTGCTTGTATTAGGCAGTAATAATCCACCAGATGAAACTATCGCAGTACTCAAGAAAATCACATCAACACTACCCTACAGTTAATCTTTGATCCATCATAATAGTCACAGTTGCATAGTAGATTTGTTATTACAATCAATTAAGAAAAATAGGAAATTAATGAAATATAGAATCGTGTTAACCCGATCTCCTGTAAAATAACATAATTGAACAGTAGTGCAATAAAATATGTTAGTTTGGATTTGAACTAACAATAACTGCAGGATTATTTTAATATCTAACTTATAAATAGTTTAAAGAATTGTATTATTCAATGCAAGGCAGATGTAACGTATGTGGAACTGAAAACGTAGAATTACAGCAAGAGAACATCGAAGGGCAAGTCAAAAACGTTTGCACTAACTGTGCTACCCAATAAGGGAGTTTATTATCCTCCCATTTTTTAATACAATTGCATTATCTTATTCCTAGACTTTTCATTATATTCATAAATTTTTAACTTCCATAGCAACTATTTTTGCTTCTACTGCCTAAATCTGGTAATTTTGTGAAGGGTTTAGTGCCTAGAAGTACAAATATTCATTTACTGGGTTCAGAAGAACCATCGATTAAATCAGTCGTATGAATGACATGAATGACCTAATTAGATTTAAATACAAATTAGCATACCAAAATTACTGCGGTTTAGAATTGGAACAGACGAGAAATGTTCTACTGTTGATTTTCATCACAACAATCTTGGCCATAGTAAGCTGTGCGATATTGTATTTTCTTGATCATCTTCTTTCTAATCTATTGATCATCTTTGGATACACTTTAAATATTCCTCAAACCCCTCATCAGACAATCCCATGACATACATAATTTCATAATATTACATATTACATTATATTAATATGAATTAGAATTCACTACACGGTATGAACCTAAAAAGTAGCCAAAAGTCAGACCTTGTATCCTTTTTTCGTGTTGTTTGCAATCTTAAAAAAATAAAGCGATCTGGATGGATAGACAAATCTAACATATCATCACCAGAATCGGTGGCGGATCACTCATACTCAATGTGTATGATGTCTATGGTCTTGTCAGAAATAATAGATCTCGATACAGAACATATTATGAAAATGGCGAATCTGCATGATCTGGCTGAATCATTCGTTGGAGACAACATGCCTGATAAGATATCTTATGAAGAGAAAGTATTGCTAGAAGATAAGGCTATGACAAAAATTATTTCCAAGCTACCTAGCTTTCTTCGTGGAAAATATCTCGATATTTGGAATGAATATATTGAGAATAGTACAGTGAGTGCCAAATTTGTACACAATATGGACAAGTTGGAGATGGCCCTACAAGCAAAGGAATATGAGTTTGACGGATACTCGAAACAATCTCTACAAATTTTCTTAAAATCTGCCACAGATTACATTTCGAATGATGGTTTTGATATTATCTTTGAAATTTTGCAAACTATAAATGATGATGATTCGAAAAAAATATGAATAAATGCAGTATTTTGTGTAGTTTATACTCCAGAAAATCGTACTTGATTAGGTTTCCATAAGTGTAACTTTTCGAAGTCATTCAGTGTCACTTCTAAAATTTAGTTTCTAAATTGGGTTGAAACTTTAAGTATCATATTAGAACTCGAATTGATGCTTAGATCGTAAGATTGGGCTCTACTCATAAATTATTCGTACTTATCTGACTTTGCTTCTGCCTCTTTTAACGACTCGAGTATCCTCGCGTTTACATTATCCATATTCAAATTTTCTTTAAGGTAACCTGCAAAATCAGTAGGAGTAATTATGCCAAGCGGTTTAGTTATATCGTCCCCCTCCACAACGAGCAAATGTCTAACATTATTTTGTATCATTATATCTGCGGCAACTCCGACTTCTGAAAGCGCGTCTGTAGTCACTAGCACATCAGACAGAATATCTTTAACATTTGTATTTTTGCTGCTTGAATCATTAGCACATACCTTCCTTACTAAATCTCGTTCTGTTATGATACCAATGGGTTTGTTACTGCTGTTCACTACCACTAATGAACTAATGTTCTTATCACGCATTTTCTTTGCCGCATCTCGGACTGAACTAGATCCTTCAATGGTCTGAAGTTTGTTGGTCATTAATTCACCAATTGTTGTCAATATGCCTGCTTACCGACGTATGTAATGCTAAACAAGTATTAAAATGATTTACTTTTACTGTCATTAACTGTCACTACATAAGTTCTATTCAATTTCATACAATTTATGACATATTTGGACATAAAACTTGTATTTTGAATTAGAGGTTCGAATATAGATATGGTAATAAAATTTCAGAGATAAAGTGTCTCCAAGTATGAGATCGAATAATTGTAATCTTGTATCATAACTAATTTTTCCCTTTCAACCATCAGCTGGACTATCTCGCCACTAAGTTATGTATGTGTCCTGTGTGTACTGTGACTCTATGCTCACATTCTGTTCCTTCAGGTGGATTTAATTCATCGGCAGATACACAAGCAAAAAACATATCTCCTAGTTGTATGGGTCCAATCTCAGGTTCCTTGTCAAAAACTAAAGGAACGATTATTGTATTATGATCGGATTGTTTGAGCAATTTTTGTGCATCTATTGTTTGGGATTCAAATTCTCCCTTAATCATGGTAACGACTTTAAGATTTTTTATATCCTTTCTGTCTGAAAGTGGTATTGAAACCCTAATAGTTGGATCCTTAACAACGCCACCACTTACAGTTTGAAACGAACCAGTGGACAAGGTACCTGAAGGCCCAGAACCTAGGTTTACTGTGTTTTTTCCACCGGTATTTTCAATATTTCCCTCGACGCAGGAATACGATTTCATTGCATTTGTTACGCCATTAATGTCATAGGCACATGCAAAAAACTCATCACGCTTGCCAACACTAACAATGTCGTTCTTCTGATTAAATGGAAATGAAACGGTAGTGCTTTTTGATTTTAGGTCCTCGCCTTGTATTATTTTGGTTTTGTTGTCGCCATTGGCTGAGGCTACAACTTTCAGTTTATCAGCTCCACTAAATTTCTCTAGATCTATTTTAGCCTCAATAGTAAATTCATCCGCGGCCGCTACCTGACTGGCAGAGTTCAAAATTGAAAACGATAAAAATGTGATTAATAAAGAAACAACAAAAACTAGCATCTTGTTATTTATCTTCACGTTCATTATTTTCATATATCTATTTTTACTACAATTTAATGGTTTGGGAAAAATATTACACACAGTCTGAGACATGGTTTTCTAAATCTAAATATCACTAATAACGGATCAACACTAGTTAGAACAGTTTATGAGAACAGAAAGATGAATGACAAAGATCATTTTACTATAAATAAAAGCATGATAACTTAAAGCAAAATACCCTAGTATCAATTTCGTCGCTGAACGGTTATTCGGATGAATTGTTCATTTTATTTCAAGTTCGGGACTATTCTGTATATTGCACCGGCATCTGTTCCCCGATTGCCTGATACTATATACAAGTATCCATCAGGTCCAACTTTCAAGTCTGTTACAATCCCAAAATTTTCACCGAATGTTATGTGTTTAGCATTATCTTTTCTATTCAATACTAAATCAGAAAGATCTGCTTTTAAGGACAATGATTTCCTATCATTATCTAAATCAAAATGATAAATCACCCCATTTTTTACTGAGCCTACAAAAATATCATTTTCATATTCTTCTCCTAATTTATCAGACGCTAAAAATAACAAAGCAGTGGGCCCTACAGGTTTGTCCCAAACAAATTCCGGACTGCTATATTTTCCTTCATCATCAAAATCTACTAACTTTACATTATCATTGGTTTCATCATACATTCCATTTTTGGATTTTGTCTGATTAAGTTTCCAAATTCCTTGAACCTTTTCCCATCCACTATTAAAGCCTGGTTCAACCAAATTAATTTCGTCTCCGAATTGTGGTCCATTTTCTGTATCCCATAGAGTTCCTGAAAGTGGATCAATGTCAATGCCAAAACTATTCTTTACTCCATAAGCATAGTACAAGTTAAGAGGGTATTCTTCTCCAAGAACGCCGTTACCAATGGGCTTTCCGTCCTGGGTTAGGCTAAGTATTCCTGCTCGTCCATCGGGGGAAGTTCCGTTGACAATGTTTTGTGCTGTAGTGTCATAACCTGTTTGGTTCTTATTAAAACGAGTTGGTTGCAAATCTCCAATAGTAACATAAAGATTCTCATCTTTATCTAACGCCAATACTCCTCCATTGTGACTCGGCCCTGGCAAAGCAGGTAATGTCAGAATTAACATAGGGTCTATTAGTTTACTATTCTCAGTATCAAGTTTATATCTATAAACGTAATTCCCGCAACCTTGAGAAGTACTATTAACATTCGCCTTTACTTTAGGACAATACGTATAGTAAAGGAAAACAAGCCTGTCATCTTGCTTCGATTCACCATTGCCTGTTACTGCGATTCCCAATAGCCCACGTTCGTCTTTGGATGATACATTTAAATGGATTACAGCATTAGTGATATTGCCGTCCATTATTCTGTATATTATTCCAGTATTTTTTTCCAGCAGCAAGATATCATTATTGCCCAAAAAAGCAATGCCTGTCGGAAAATCAAAGCCAGTGGCTACAGACTCTATCTTAAGATTGGGATCACTCACAACCGGATTGGTAGAACTTACATTTGGACCCACGGCATATGCAATTGAATCATCGCTAAACCCTAGTAGAAAGAAAACAATTGAAGTCGCGATTA
>JAATVN010000041.1 GCA_014523595.1 Nitrososphaerales archaeon TH5888
ACCCCGAAAAACTGTCTACGGTAAATGTCCAAAATGTAGGACTAAAAGTCAACTTGAGGTACTATCGAGTAATCCCGGAAATGAGAAATTTAGGTGCAATATGTGTTATAACAAATTTACAATGGACGAACTCTAAGAAGTCGTATCCAGCCAAGTGATTCTTTTTTTCTTTTATTAATTCTGATAAAGACGAGTAGATAAGAGTCTGTTTCTTTTTTACCACTTGTTCTTACCCAATCCACTTATACATTGTTTAGTATCAGTTTTCGACAACAAATGTTAAAAACAAAAAACGTGTTGATGCTTGTAGTACTGTCTGCGGGACTAATGACAGCACTAACAGGAACAGGAGTCTCAGCACTAGCACCAGCGTTTGCTATCGAAGATGACTGTGAAGACAATGGTGACGACAGTTGTACCGAAGAAAATCAGAAGGTACACCAAGAAAATAACTGTAAAATAGAGAACGAAGTTGAAAATGATGACGGTAGTGATAGCAACTCGATTGGTGGCAACAGCAATGGCGACATAACTTGCTGGAACTTCGCTCAGAATCCAGACGACGGACTAGCAATTGTAGATGACGATGACGACCCGCTGGACATATTCGCCCCCATAAGTTAAGTTTAGCGGCAGGATATCCAACGCTAAGTCCCACTTACTTTTTTTGATCGAGAATAATAAACAAAAAAGGTGACTATTATCTGGTATCGTTTTTATTTTTGGGCTAATTGGCTCCACTTTGTCCACGAATTTCTCCATTAGGATTTCGTTCTGTATGAATATTGATATATAATGAACCATTAGCACCTGCAGCTAGATAGTCAGATAATTGCTTGCCAGTCATTGGTCCTTCAAGTTTATTAGCCGTAATTGTACCGTTTTCCGATACTTCATTCATAGGAGAATCATATTTGAACAATGTAACCACTACGGGTCCATTTTCGCCTTTTTTGCCAAGATGTACATGTCCTGCTGTAACACCGTCTAGATTAGTAGCGTTTATACTATATCCTACCGAATTGGGCGTTAGGCTGATCTCGATTACACCTGTTGCCTCTGTTTGAACCGGCGGTACTTCTTCACTGCCTGTTAGGTTTATCACAAATTTTGGAGCTGCTTGTGCGAACACCAGTTCAGTCAACCCATATGTTGATGCTGTTATCATTACAGTTGCTAATACCACTAAGACTACCACTGCAGTACTAGTAATTGCAACTTTCACCTTCATGGTCATAAGAAAATGTATATGATTCATAATATTTAAAGTTAGGAATAGACACAATAGCTTAAGAACCAATATACAGTTAAATCAAAGTGATAAGTCCATCTAGTCGAATCGATACTGTCAAACGTTTGTTACTTCTAACTTGACAAAAATCCTTCTTTCCATCAGACCTATTAAAAGAAGAAATTTAATTATGATGAAATGTGAAATAAAAAATTTTCTAATCTTTAAATCTTAATTTTCGTCGTCATTATCCTCATCCTGTTCCTGACCATCGTCTCCTTCGGTGGTATCACCTTCATTTTGTTTTTCTTCATCCTCTTCTGTAATTGTCTTGTTTTCAATCTGTTCAATCTCACCTGATAGTTTTAATGCAGAGTCATTATTACTGCTGCTGTCATTACTGCTAACATTCGCCTGAGGAAATGGCACATTAGACCTAGAAAAAGTCATGTTATTTTCTGTTGGCTGTTCAAGAACTCCCCCAAAATTTGGACCCAATCCCTCAGCAAAGGTCGTGTTACTTTCTGGGTCTTCTAAAACGCCACCTTCTTGCTGTGGACGTGTTGTTTCAGGTAATTTCATGGACTGTTGTACTTTTTCCGTACAACTTATGTCATTGACATTTTCGCCTCGGGAACAGGTCTGACAAAATGTTTTTTCGCCGATCTCGGGATAATTTCTTTCTTTCCAGCAACACGTTTGATATGTTTTTCCATTCTCTGGGTTTTTAGTTGGTGCTGCGCACGTCTTACTGTCCATATAGCCGGGCGCAGGTGGCACTGCACAAACATCAGAGATAAAAGAATAACCATAAACAAATGGGACGAGCAAAATTACACCAAGTACAAAAATTACCGGCCTCATTTGCATAGCCATAAATTGTCTCATATATTATTAAGTATTGTGTGACCTAAATCACTAACGAGAGGGAGGAGGGCTGAACTACAGATATTGTTAAATCAATTGTGTAGATTTTATAACTTGAAGTTAATTAATTCTTAATATTATTTTGCAAAAATTTCTATATTAAGCGTAATTAGTTTGTATCAACAATTTCTTCTTTACTATATGCTTTCCTTAACCACATTGGAGTAATTAGTGTAGTTACAGCAACCATAATGATTACCGTCGTGTAAATGTTTGATGACAAAACACCAGATGTTACCCCAATACCCGCCACTATGAGACCCACTTCTCCTCTTGAAATCATCCCAATACCTACTATCATGGCCTTTGATTTATTCTTCAAAAACATTAATGATGGCAATCCACATCCTACTAATTTACTGACAATTGCAACGATAATTACTATTGCTGATAACATTAGGACTTCCATATTTACACCAGTGAGATTCACCTGTGCACCAATAATTGCAAAAAATAAAGGTCCAAAAATTATCTCTAATTTATCAACATACTCTTCAACTCGTCTAATGATTCTCGTGCTGGCCACAACCATTCCTACGGAAAATGCTCCCACTATTGGTGATAGTCCTACTGCTGCGGCGATTGCAGACGCTCCAAAGAATGATGCAGTAACAATACCTTCAATGCTACCTCTAGCCTGCCATAATCTTTCTGTGTTTACTATTCTTGGTATTATGATTATGGCCCCGATAAGTAACCCAGCAAATATGCCTAATATTTTTAGAATTAGAATTATAATATCGATAACGTTTGGTGCCATGTTGCCAGTTTGAACCATAGTTACTACAACAGAGAGTACTGCAATAGCAAGAATATCATCGACTATAGCCGCTCCTAGAATAAGTTTGGCTTCTTTTGTCTGCATTTTTCCAAATTCCGTAAACACACTCACTGAGATTGCAACGCTGGTTGCGGTAAGTGCTGTTGCAATGAGAACGGATTCCAATGCCTCCAACCCAAATAGCGTAAACACATAATATCCCAAGAGGAACGGAACAATAACTCCGCATGCACCTATTGTAAAAGACGCCGCACCTCCCTTCAAGAACTCTTTTGGAGTGATGGCAAGACCTGCTATGAATAAAATGACAATCCCGGCGATTTGACCAATTTGTAGAACTGTCTCGTTTAAGATAACAAGTGGTTTGCCTTCAAATATGGGTATTGAACCCAGCGCGAAAGGACCTACAATAATACCCGCAATTAACTCGCCTAAAACAGCCGGAAGTCTTAATTTATTGAAAATTTCAGCAAATATTTTTGCAGCAAAAAGCAGGACAGCAAGTGAAATTAGGACCTGAATTATTGCTTCTTGTTCGACAGCCAACTTTTACAATTACGTTTAGGATATTGATTTAAAAAGTATATGATTAAATGGATTTTACCTTATTTCTTAATGAGTGAATCAACTTGTCTCCAGATACAATGTTAAATGCAAGAATTTTCCGTTATGAAAATTAAATGCTGTTAGAATTATACAAGACTCCTGACGGGTCCAAAGAGAGGCTGAAACCAATATCGAAGACCCATCAGGCGGTAAGTAATTCGGATCTCATCACGAGGGACCAAACTATAAAAGGTTACCTCATTTTTATTATAAGAAACTGATGAGCCAGTCTTGGGCTTTTATACTACTCTATCAACAAATTATAAAAGAGTTCAAAAACCTGACAGGAGGGAACAATTGCAAACGAAAGTCCGTTTACAAGTTCCATACCAATAGAAAAAGCCCTCCCATCGGTCCGGTGAGACTGAAATAAATACTCGCAAAGAGATAATAAAAAATTTTCTTTTAGCCTCCAACGGATTTTCTTAGCATCTCAAGTTGCTTATAATGTTCAAATACAATAGACATAAGAATCAGTTGAATCAATATAGGTCTGCAAGCATTGCTACCCGCTGAATTGTAAAGTCGTGAATAGGAAAACATTTTATCAAATTCCTTCCTATCCTTCTTATCCAACCTTTGCCTGAATATTTTCCATTTGCTTCTTTCGATTTTCTGGTTGCGACAAATCACTGGTGGGATTTGGAATCGTAGATGAATACTATGATTCCCACCAGCGAATGGTTGATGTGTTCGTTTACGTTATTTACATATGAGCAACAAATTATAAAATAATTTAAACAGGCGTGACTGCTTTCCTGGAATAGAAGATATCCCACCCCGCTAGGCCTAGTGTTTAGGACTACAGTTTAACGACTTTCCAAGTAGGATGTATTTCATGCCATCCTTTTGGTTTGTCAGTTACCCATGCTCCCCACAGGTGTACACGGTCACCGTCCTGTGGAAGATATACACCTTGGATGTTTCTATCTGGAGGTACTATTTCTACGACCAGAAATCCCTCTGTTTCTTCCTTGTTCTTATCGTTTACAAGGAACTCAAATTGGGGGTCTAACTTTAAGAAAAATTTGTAATCACCATCATCCATATTTTTAGTATGCATTACAGTACCGGTAGCCTCCTGACATTCAAGCAAGACTCGAAGGTCTTCCGCATTTGAAGCACCAGCAAGAACGTCTCCTGTCCTACAATCAGGGCCTGTTATTACTCTGTGCTCTGTCACAATAATCTTGTCCTGAGATTCTATCCTATTCTGTTCTTCTATAGAAATTGGTGCTTCACCTTCTTCTTCTGAAATTTTCAAATCCAGTCTTTGTTTCATTTCGACGTCGACATTGGTCTGGACATTTACATCCTGATTACTGGTTTGATTGGTCTGGACATTTACATCCTGATTACTGGTTTGATTGGTCTGGACATTTACATCCTGATTACTGGTTTGGGTTTGTTGAGTATCTACTGTTTGGTTTGTAGTTTGACTCGATTCACTGTCGCCTGATACTCCGCTGCCAGTTTCATTACTTGCAGAACCTGTTTCACTGCTGAATGTATCGCCCGTTAAACCATTGCCTGTTTGGTTATTCCCTACAGAGCCTCCTTGACTACTCACACCTGGTAAATCACTCATATTTTGATTATTACTTTCTTCAGATTCTTTGCTAACGTCGGGAGGAGAAATATCTATGCCGTTCTCAGAGTTATCTTGAATTTCTATAATCCTAGGTATTTCACTTCCAGAAGATCGGTATCCTTCGGCCGAGAATTTGAAGTAATTATTTGAAATTCCTTGTGTTGTTACTAACACAAAAGACAAACTTAAGATCAAAATACATATATTCTTACTTGTATTTGG
>JAATVN010000042.1 GCA_014523595.1 Nitrososphaerales archaeon TH5888
AAATCAAATGTGGTATGGATGGAAAGGTAAAATTTTGATAGATGAACTTTTAGAAAATGGCAAGATACAAGGCAGAAATTACGCATACAGACCAGTAATAATAAATTTGCCAAGAGCAGAAAAATTTGATCCAAAGCGATTACTAGGAGATTATCTATTAGTAAAAGTCGTAGAGATTTCAAATTATTCCTTATTAGGGAAATTAATTTCCTAATTTCCATAATCTTATCAACATTTTTGTACCAAATATGATACTTGATTTAATCAACTAAATTTTTATTCTAATACTCAATGTTCTGATTAGGAGTTGATTTGATTGTCAGAGGACTGTATTGAATTAAGAAAACCTGCGTTGTTAATCGGAATCGGTAAAATTGGCAAAAATATCATATCGAAATTAAACAATGTGGAACATGATTTCTTATTAATTAGTAACCATAGAGATGATCTTGAAGTCTACAATTCGCTTCATGTAGATTGTAAATCTTGGATTAACCCTTCGAGTTACAAAATCCGATCTTTTCTAGAGATTCACAAGGAAGAGATTTGCTCAAAATTATCAGGATATGAAACTATCATTTTAGTAACTAGTTTGGCTGAGAAATCAGGTATTGCAATTGCGCCTATAGTCTCGCATATCGCAAAAAGCATACTTGACAAGACAGTAATCTCACTTGTGACCATGCCTTTTGGACATGAAAAGGATAGATTGTTTCAAGCTAGCATATCACTAAAAAGAAGATCATTAAATTCTGACATTAACTTTGTTGTTGACAATGATGCCTATGTCGAAATAAATCCTAATCTCACAGTTAAAGATTGTTCAGAAATATCGGACGAGATTGTCCTCAACACAATCAAATTGATTCCTGAGATAGCATTGAATTTAGGAACAAATCTAGTGTCTGGAACCATGAAAGAGAACAATATTGAGGCGGGCATAAAAGATCTAATAACACAACTATATTCATCATTGGGTACGTCCTCAATAACAAAATCCATTCTTTATGTAAATGGTGCAAGAAACGAACCTATTGGAAAACTAAACGAAATGTTGAGTAACTTTCAAAATTCAATGGAAGGAGATACAAATGATGTTTCGTTCGTAGTTACTGATTCTTCTAGGAATAACATGCATCTCATTGCGTCAATAAAAGGAAGAACGAAATTTGATTCCTACGACCCACTCAACATAATACCTGATGATAACGTTTTAGATTGGGATATACCAGAATCGCATCCGAACATAGATTTACCATTACCTTTAATCGATTAGGTAGAAATTCATTTTTTTCTCAATGAATTTCAACGAAGTACTTGACGTAAATTAGTTCTAAATATTAGGTAGTTATTCTAAATAATTTCCTAATTTCTATTTGCTTTTATCTTTAGGCTCTTTCTCTACTTTCTCTACTTTCTTCTCTTCCTGCATTTTAGGCTCTTCTACTTCTACAGACTCTCCAGACAATTCAGATCCTTTTTCCTCAATAAATGAACTGACCACAACTGTATCATCATCTTCTTTTATCATTCTCAATCTTATCTTCCTTGGTGGATTCTTTTTTCCTCTAGACCAGATATGTCTATTCAAATCTTGATCTACCTTTACTTTATTAGTCTGCATATGGCGTCGGGTAAACTCTTTTATGATGTTAATCACTCTATCCGTTCTTCTATACTTTGGAGTGTCCCAGGCCTTTGCTAAATTCACCGTGTATATTCTTGTATTTTCTTCAGACATTTTCAATCATTCCCTAACTATTATCCTACGTTAACATCCGACCTTCTCCAAGCTCTTCGCTTTGGATTTGTTCTAACATGACGATGGGTCCTAATTATTACCCAGGCTGGCACTGGTCTGTTCTGTTTAACTCTTCTTATCAGTCTTTTTTTTCTCGATGTATTCTTTCGTGCAGCCATTTTTTTACACTGAGTTTTTTACCTATTTTAAGTGTTGGTTTATTTTTTAGATTCAGGAATGAGCAAGAAATAGAAATTCATTTTTTCTACGATTATAACTCATGTAAATTGATTCGAATATCTAGTATGTCAATGCTATACCTGAACACAACCAAAAGATTAAAGATTAATTCCCAAACATGACAAAATATGAAGCAAATGGAGATAGAATTTGTCTGTTCTATGTGCTACAAATTCTTGAGTACTATGTACGATAAAAGAAAAATGAAGCACCTTAGAGTACTACCGGACCACATACTGCATAGAGATGGTTGCAAAAGCATATATCATAAAAAACTAACTGATTCATTCAAGACTTAAAGTAACTGTCCAAATTAGATTTTTTCATAAATCATTTCATTTCGGTATTTTTCTATTGATAGCAGACCAGAAATGATATTTTTATTAATTGGTGACTATAATTTTACCTTCCATGATTCCAGGATGAATTGAGCAATAATATCTAAAAGAACCTACTTTGTCAGAAGCAATTAGTGTGGTAAAATCTTGCCCACTTGAAATAAAACCGGTATTAATATTTAGATCATCTACAATAAAATCATGTTTTCTAAAATCCTGATTTGCAATACTAATTTTTAATGGCTGATTGATTTTGACAGTAATATCTGGATTAGTAACATTAAATTTGTTATCTTTCATTAACATTATGATACCCTCATTCTTTGATAATTGGGTATTATCCTGAGATACTAAATTCCCAATTCCCCATAATGAACCAACAATGATGAAGGAGATTGCAATAATAGCTATAATGTTATTCTTCAAACTAATTTTCTAAATTAGAAATTGTAATTGATAAAATAATACTTGATGAACATACTTTTAAAAATTAATTTTTGTAAAGATATAAAATAATTAGAAGTTTCAAAAGTAACTGCGACAGGTTGACTATTCTGTGGGGGTTTCTGTATTGGCATCAGCATTTGCCGGTGCACTTTCAGTCTGACTCTGACTTTCAGTCTGACTCTGACTTTCAGAATCACTGACAATCTCTGCAGTTGCAAATCTATTTCCAACCTGGATTATCTTTATTTTTGTATTTTGGCCTACCTTTCCATTCTTTACGAAAATCACAAATCGCTGTATCCTTGCTATTCCATCTCCCTTTCTACTTAATTCCGTGATCTGCACGTCATATTCCTTTCCTACTTCCACTGGTTTTGGACCAAACATGTCGTTTGTCTTAAATCCGTTGTAACTCATAGTTAATCTTGTCAAATAAATATTCCACATATAAACTGTCAAAATTTGTC
>JAATVN010000043.1 GCA_014523595.1 Nitrososphaerales archaeon TH5888
AGAATTGATGATGGAGAAAGTTCTGTACTTAGTACTTCCCTTATCTTATTTTCGTCCAACATTCCTATCCATATAGAGCTCAATCCCAAAGCATGTGCAGCCAATTGAGAATAAGCAGCTGCAAGAGTGGCATCCTGTTGAGAAAATTTTCTGATCGTCTCTAGAGGAAAATTTAATTTTATCCTCTTGGGGTTCATACAAAATACAAGCACTACAGGTGCATTTACATATGGTTGATTATTGGCAGCTTCAACGAGCTTATTCTTAATTTCTTGATTCTTTATGTGATATATCTCAAAACCTTGGAATCCTCCTGCAGTTGGCGCTGTATCCGCTGCTGCAAAAATCATTTCAAGTTTCCATTCTTCAACATCTCTATTTTCGAATTTTCTCTGTGATCTTCTATTCAGCATAACATTGAAGATGTTCGTCTGTACAATGTCTGCTACATCGTGGCTTGGAACCTCTTCTTTAGGATATAGCAGTTGTGTATTCTTATCAGTAAACATTCTTGCAAAAATATCACTCGGAAAAGACACATACTTGTAATATCATCCAAGTTATTAAACTGGATCAGTTCAGAATATAGTAATCTTTGATACAGAACGATTATCGATCCTTGACTAAGCGAATCCTGAAAGATTATAAACTACCCATTGATTACCACCAAATGGTCAAAAATGGTTAGGAAAAAATCAAGGGATTGAAACGGTAAAAACGTCAAGAATTACGCAATTGCACAATAAGGCTTCGAACATTCAATCTATGATTGAGACCATACAAAATAGTATAATTGATATTACAAATGAGATCGCAAAAGTTCAGCCACGATATGCGCAATCAATTTCAAATTCTCAAGCTTAATATCTTGAAGCTATAAAAAAGGTAATTCAGAGTTTAACAAATTTCAAGGTACGTTTATCGAATATAGTTGATTAACTTTGACAATAAATCAGCATTTTATACCGAGGGCAATCAGAAATCAAGTCGGTACATTAGCAGAAAATTTTATCAGAACCTGCGATATTTGGAATCAAATTATTTTAGATTCGATTGATATTTCAAAAGAGAACATAAAAATGTACACCCAAGCAATAACATCAATGGAAACGCACAATAGAGCTCTAATTAGCTCTTGGAATTCATTCCTTTTTCCTTCATATTGCAAGCAATCAGAAGAATTTTTTACTCTTATAGATCCTTGATATATCAACCTAAATATTCTGCCAGCCTAATGTAATGAAATTGATTCAACTAATTGGGACAAGTCAATTCTATAGTAATCAATCTTAGCTGCATCATACTGTTGAACTATCTCAATTGGTTCTCCTTTGTTCTTTCTATGAATAATAAGTTCCCTTTGATAGTAGCTTGTAACGTATGTGTACTCACGCCTTTTAGCCTCCTTTAGAAATTCGGATCTGAGCATATGACCTCCTTTTTCTCCCAGGTACCCAGTTTTAATAGCAATCCATTCCATAAAAACTGAATTCATTTTACCCAAATTTTCATCGTAAGTACCGCGTCTGAGGGACTCCATATGTATACTATCCATTTTACCCAAATTTTCATCGTACATGCCATGTTTAGGTGTGTGTTTTTCCAACGGGCCTCCTTTTACATACCCAACTATTTCTCCGACCTTGCTATTAATTCTAAGCGTGATCAGAATAGTATTTGGATCATAGAGTGATTTTAGAAATTCCCTATCATTAAAATTTGTTGGAGAACAATATTCATAACGTATCTTCATAATCATGTCACACAAATCCTTAGTCATTTTATTTTTCACATCCATAATATTTTCTACAGCTGTTACCAAATTGAGTTCATTCTTGCGTAATGACGCTTTTATCTCGAGTTCTTTTTCCCAAGCCTCTCTAAAACCTTCAACATTATCAAAAAAATTTTTTCTGCACACAACTGGTAAACTCTGTATTACTCTCTCAACGGTGTCTTTCTCATCTTTTTGTTTAAGTGCGGCAAAGTATTCAACAGACTTTACATTAATGACCTGCGAATGCCATCCAATACCTCGAGCATTGCGTCTTGCAAGCTCCTTAGCATAATTAAAATCACCCAAACAATATCCTGCAATGCGGTCACAGATAGATAAGTACAACCCGAGCTTTTCATAATGCTGCCTTGTACTAGCATCATCTTTTTGGATACCTGCCAAGGAAAATAATTCATGCATCCTTTTTAGTGCATGTTCCTTTTGTGTTCCAGAAAATGGATATGTTGTTCTATGTATTAACGCAATCACTATATTCAGATCAATATCAAAAGAGTGAATAAGATTAGCTAATTTTTGATCGTTTCTAATAAACAGCTCAATATTATCCTCGTTTGGTTTTTCAAATTCCTTTCTTGGATCAAAATCATGAAAAAGTGCAGCTACAAAAAGATTTTTGATGTCTTTATCACTCATTTTATTTTCTAATTTTTGGTTTCCTGCCGACAATAATGAAATATACGCAACTTCAAGATTATGATTGATAGTATGATAGCCAGGATAATCCGATCCTAATCCGTGTTTAGAAAATTCGGATACTGCATGCCTTATAATTTTTGATGTTGACTTTTTATCAAAATCCATTTTTGCAACTAATCCCAATATCTTATCCTTATGAGATGCCTCCTCTGTTAACCCGATATTATATCGAGTCCACCAGGGAAACAATCTAATTCTTTTATAATACTCATACCACCAAGGTAATGGCTCGATAGGAGTAATATGATATCCAATTTCATTTTTTGTGATTGGATCATTTTCATCGATTATCACTAAATGGCACCCTCTCATAGAGAATACAACTGAATATAAAAAACTTATTATGATAGCTTATCGGACATTAGAAATATAACAAATAACATATTAATGATGAAAAATTATATAAATATTTGATTTATGATGTATTTTTTACTTCCAGGGGTTCTGTATACTTTTGTTTTAAGGGGCCAGATAACTGTCCACACTTGATGTGCTGTCCCCTTATCTACTTCATCTCTGATAGATATTCATCCTACAACTTTTTGCAGCATTTTGATGATCGCTTTTTCCATTTCTATAGGCAGCTATCATTTTGGAGAAATTTGCGTACACAACCTTACAGCTATTAGCCAGACTTTCAAATTCAGAATTTTTGCCATCTAAAATGGCATCTTCGCTTATACCAACTTCATTCATCTCATGTCCATAATATTGTGTCCAATTATGAATCATTTGGGACGTTACTTCAAGATGAAACAAAATTCCAATGGAGTTACCAAGTCTAAATGCTTGTGGATAAAAATTGGAGGAGGCCAAAAGTATCGCTGAATTTGGAAGTTTAAAGGTATCTCCGTGCCATTGGAAAACTTTTATGTTCTCATTAGCTATCCCTTTGAAGATATCATTCTTTCCTTCATTATTTATTACTACGTCGAACCATCCAATCTCTTTCTGCTCTCCTTTATGCACTTTACCACCTAATGCTTGGGCAATTAATTGCGAGCCTAGACAGATTCCAAGTAGAGGAACTTGAAGACGATTGGCATTTCTTATCAAATCTTGTTCTTCATTCAGATAGGGTAAGGTTTCATATACAGACATATATCCCCCCAAAATGACTATTCCTGCATATTTATCAGGTTCTTGGGGAATTTTGTCTTTTTTAACGTTTATAGTCTTGATCCCATACCCGTCGGATTCAAACAATTCCTTGAGATTGCCCAGTGTCTCAATCTCTGTATTTTGGATAGAGAGGATGATGTCTTTCAATTACATAATGTTAAATTAATTCATTATATCTACTTATTCAGGAATATAATTTATAGTATGGATCATATTCCCAACACTTTCTTGAGATAACAGATTAAAATTATTATTGAACTTGAAAAGTTAAAGACTTAATACTTTCCATACCTGCCTGCGATGCGGTTCCTAAAATTGTAAAAGTTCCAACCGTATCTTCGCTGATTATAAAAGTAGGTGAGAGTTGTCCATCATTGTCCGTATAATCTATTACGACATTGCCTGAAGGATCTGTAATTGTGAGATGAACAAATATGCGCTCAAGTGGCTCTCCTGTAGTTGGGTCCGAGGCAATTAGCGTTGCTGTTTGTTCCTCTCCAGTGGCAATTGGATCTTGTTTCACACTAATGTCGAGCTTAACGAGATTTGAATTATTATCTTGAGGAACGTTAGCTTCTGGAACACCAGCAGTCACATTAGCTTCAGGAACTTCTGGAACACCAGCAGTCACATTAGCTTCAGGAACTTCAGGAACTTCTGGAACACCAACAGTCACATTAACTTCTGGAACTTCTGGAACACCAGCAGTCACATTAACTTCTGGAACACCAGCAGTCACATTAACTTCTGGAACATCAGCAGTCACGTTAGCTTCAGGAACATCAGCAGTCACATTAACTTCAGGAACATCAGCAGTCACGTTAACTTCAGGAACATCAGCAGTCACGTTAACTTCAGGAACATCAGCAGTCACGTTAACTTCAAGAAC
>JAATVN010000044.1 GCA_014523595.1 Nitrososphaerales archaeon TH5888
ATTTCTATAGTTACATTATAATCCAGTTGAAATTTTTGCAAAGAGTATTTCGTGATTTCCACTAATATAATCTTCCCATATTACATAGATGTTATTATTTGAAATAGTAATAGATGGACATTCAGAAACACTCGGATTATTACTTAAATTTAATAATCTCGCATAATTATTTTGTTCTTTTTGATTACTTAATAGTAGTATCAGTATATCTTCATTTTGTTTAGAAAATGAATTTTGCCAAGCTACAGAAGAGAGATTATTGTTACTTGTTACTTCTACATTAAGTGGATTCTTTATAATATCATCTAATTCATAAAGATTATTTGTATTTGTATCATTAAAACCAATAATTTTTTTAGAATATGTATTTGAATCAGTAAATGTATGACCGTTATCATTACTTTTAACATAATAGATATTATCAATATTTTTTGTTAGAAGACCTCCCCCACTAATTAGTACTTCATTTTTATTAACAGATATTTGCGACTCTCCAAAATTATTATCAACATTTATTTTACTAATTTTGTCAAAATTAATTCCTTTATCAGAACTTTTTACTAGAAATAATCCACTATTATTTTTGTTTTCATTATTCCACACAATATAGACATTATTTCCATATGAATTGATTTTAGGAAATGCATCAATAGTATTATTTATCAATAATATTGAATTTTTAAATGTATTTCCACTATCTATGCTACTAGTGAATATAATATTGCTGTCATTACTCTCATCTATATTATTTTCATCTGATTCTTGCCATACAACATAAACATTTTCATTAAAAACAGAAATTTCTTGATTATATGAATTTTTTGAATTATTGCTTATGTTTATTGCTTTACTAAAAGTTTTGCCATTATCTTCACTTTTTGTAAATATAATTTCTTTATTATTGGGATTGATCGTGTCCATCCAAACAATAAATATGCCATTTTTAGATACTGCAATCTGAGGGCGCTCTGAAAATTCAGTACTATTACTCAAATTAATTGCTTTACTAAAAGTTTTGCCATTATCTTCACTTTTTATAAAAAAGATATCATAATTGTGTTCAGGTAAACTTTCAGTAACAGATTCTTGCCATACCACATAAATATTATTTTCAAACGATTCTATCTGTCCATAAATTGAATCTTCATTATTGTTTGTTAAATTAGTTATATTTGAATTAGGATAATTAATCATTCTTGAATCATAATTTTGTTTGAAGTTTTTAGATGAACTATTTTGAAAGTCATCGACATTTATTTTATCAAATGCAGTAATATCATTATTATAAACTAATGAACTTAAAACAAAGATAAAAAAAATATAATTCATTTTTGTTAAATTATTATTATTTACAAAAGAAAAGTTAAACATGTTCTTCATAAATCTAAAGTATAATGATGGATTAGTCATTATAATTTGTATTATTATGGTTATATGTATTTCAATGTATTTTAATTTAGAAGCAATTTCCTAAATTAAATAGATTTTGAGCTATTTAAAGTGAAAAAAGTCGTAATGGAAATATTATCATCCCATTACTTAACAATTTTAAGATTTATTCAAATATGTATAATATAAATTAAAAATTTTATTTGTTAGAATTTAGACTCTCGTATATATTGGTTACAAAGTCTTTTGGTTTTATAAAACTATAATCCTGATAAATAGTATCATACTTCGAGGTTGGTTTTGATTGGATTATTTCATCCAATGATTTTCCTTCTTTTATCATATTGCTTATAACACCTGTAACATCAATTAACATATTTAGATAATCTTTTACTTTAGTTTGATTGGATATTCCGGAATGACCTGCAACAACTTTTGTATCTTTGTTAGTCATCGAAAGTATTGATTGTAATGACGATATTAAACCATCAACTGAACCTCCACTTGATAAATCCATGAAAGGATAAGATCTATCGCTAAAATCATCACCAACATGAATTACATTATTGTCTGTAAAATAAACGGCTGAATCGCCGTCTGTATGTCCATTATCCAGATAATTAATTCTAATCTCATCGTTATTTTGATAAAAAGTCATATTGTCAGAAAATGTTATGATTGGTAATCCTTTCTTTGATAATGCTGGAATAGTTTGGTTAATCATCTCAAAGAATTGATCATTACTAAGACGTTTCCTAACATTCTCATGTGAAACAATTATTACCCCCGCTTCTCCAAACCTTTCATTTCCGCCAACATGATCTGGATGCCAGTGTGTATTGATTATAAATTTTATTGGCTTGTTAGTAATGTTAGCGATTACTGACTCCATTTTTTTAGTAACTGGGGCATATTGATCATCTACAAGAATTATTCCATCATTTCCAATAGAGAGTATTACATTTCCACCAGAGCCATGAATAACATACATGCTATCAGTTAATTTAGTTGTATTAACTTCCAGATGTGAAGCAAACGCTATATAGAAATTTGATAAAGAAATAAATAAAATAAAAGTTCCGAATGTTAGTAATAATGAAAATGTCGTTAGGAGCTTCCTCTCATATATTACATCAAATAAACTATGAGTTTTTGTTATTATCATTTAGTATATACCTAAATTTACGTAATAATTTATAAGGATTAAAATTGGAAAAAGAACTCAAATAGCATATTAATATATTAATAATGAACAGAAATAAAAATACGATATCTATGTAGCCAGATCAGACGTGCTAAATATCCCTCTTTCTTCGACATATAGAAAAGTAAAAAAGCTCGAGCAACTTAAAATTATAAAGACAACCAAAGTAGTTAGAACATTGGATGGAATGGATGAATCTTTTTATATCTTATCTATAAAAGAAATATACGTTACCTACTTGTAAGATTAAATTATTAACATCATCCATCTATCAGCTGAGCCCACTTACTAGCTAGGTTCAAATCCCACTGGTCCCTTTTTAACGCCATATCAAATCCAATTGGAGTATATAGGTCCTCTTTTACAGACAATTTGTATAGCATCTGTAATTGGATCCGACCTGTCAACAATGCGATTCCCGACGGGCCCCATCAATTTTTTCTTATTTTATAGTATAGATTTCATTAACATCGCTTACGCTTAATCCAGGTTCAGGCCCTCCACCAATTACAAAAATTTTATTATCTACGGAAACTGCTGCAAGACCATGACGAGGTGTAGGCATTGATTCTAGGGATGTCCATTTACCATTGTCAGTATCATATTTTTCATTGTTCCCAAATGTTCTAGTCAAATCCTCCCCTCCAAATACAAAGAGACTGTTATTTATTGCGGTAACCGCTATTCCGCTTCTTTTTGACGGCATAGATTCAATCGCTGTCCATTTTTCTGTTTCAGTGTCATACATTTCATTAACATTAACATTTACGATTGAAGTGCCAGCTGTTCTTCCACCTATTACAAATATTTTGTTGTCAACCGTCGTAGTCGCACTATGATGCCTCCCCGTAGGCATCGGTGTTTTAGAAGACCAAGTATTCGAAATTGGATCATATGCTTCATTTATATTCAAATTTCTCGCTTCATCTTGTCCACCTGTCGCATACAAAGTTCCATTGACAAACAAAGCACTTAATGCGCCTCTTGGAGTAGGCATAGGTTTACCCTCTTTCCACTTATTCTTTATTGGGTCGTATATGAATAATTGATTGGTCGGAATCCATTCTCTCGAAATATATCCACCTATAACATATATTTTTCCCTCATAACTGGTGGCAGCAGTATGATGCAATGGTTCCGGTAGAGGGCCAGTTGATTTCCAAGAGTTGTTCTTGATATTATAAACTTCAACAACATCTGACACATCCCCTGATCCATCAAATCCGCCGATGACATAAATATCATCTCCTATATTAGCAGCGGTAATTTCTGATCTTGCAGTCGGCATAGGGGATCCTTCTGACCACGTTTGTGCTAGAGCGGGTGATGTGAACATTGAGATGAAAAATAATATCGGCGTCGGTAAGAGTAGTATTCCAAGAGGTAATTGTCTCATATCTTAAAAGAGATTTTCTAATTAATAAAACTAGTTTTTGGATCCGAATTGTTAACAATTCGATTCCCAACGGTCTCATATCTGAAATTTTGAATTTG
>JAATVN010000045.1 GCA_014523595.1 Nitrososphaerales archaeon TH5888
AAAGGGAACGATGCTTATGGAAGAATCTTACTAATGATTGGAACCCCTCTGTTTCCACTCTGGTAATGCAGAGCAGAGTATCCATTGAATGGGGCAATATCGTAATAGATACATCATACCAGTCATGAGGTACCACCAGTGACTTTTTGTGTACCAAGAGAAATAAATTCTGATATGCCTCAAAAACATAGCAGAAATATGTAAATAATTTTCTCTCACATTTACTATATTAAAAACCAACGTATATCGAGTTAACTGGACTTCAGCCAGCGCGGACGTATTGTAACGTGATTCAACTAGAGTATGGAGCCCAAGATACAGTCTTCTCATGGCTTTCAAAGATACAGGTTTTAATTATGAGTGACTTAGCCCGGTATTGGCGATTATGGATGAGGCAGGAGGCAAACCAAATAGTAGAGTTTGGCTTAAATATCCTAGTGTAGGGAGATAGGTAATGAGTGGCGTCTTATCACTAATTTTGATATTTGCGCTCATCACAATAACCATTATCAATCTCAATATGGTGATAGTACATGCAGAAGATGATTCATCGCTTCCGTATTGCGCAACTGGGGAGGGGAAGGATGGTATTAGCGTTAAGATTTGTAGTGTAAATAAGGAAAAATGCGATAAAAATGTAAAGGAAAACGAGATATCCGCTTCCTGTAAGGATACCAATTAGATCGATAGACAATTGTAATTGACTAAATAATTTTGTCTATTGTGTCAAATTTAATTTACCTTATCCCTCGAGTTATTACCTAGTAAATCTGGATTGCAATCTTCATTGATGCATGTCTTTTTGGCTACGATATCCTTCGTAATCTGAGACCATCTTGAATTTACCATTGACACAAATCTGAAAGGTTGTGTCTGCGTACGCATTAAGTTGATTAATTGCAACTACTAATACCAACGAGCTAATCAAGGGAATAATCAAGCCAAAAAGAGCAGGGGCAAATCTCACCTATTATTAACTAGTGATAAATATATTTAAGATTCGACAAAATGAATAGTAAGAATAGCGATGAAATGTTTTTTATACAATTCTTTAATTAGAAATAATTCAATCAATATGGAAACAACAGGCTTGTAAACAGGTAAAAAGTCATGGTAAAACAAAAACAGATACTCGGGATTTTAGGAGCATGCTTTGCTGTAGGAGGTGGAATAACTTGGTTTTTCCATCAATACCTCTTCTCTTCAATCCTTTGGGCGATAGCAGGAATAATAATATTAAAATTGAATAAAATGAAAAACAGGTCAAAAAAAAGATAGTCGTCTGCCACGTTGCTTTTAATTAGCTGAGGTAACATTCGATAATAGTATTGATGTAATAACAATGAATACATTTTATGTTAGATTCGAAATCTATTATTTCTTTATACAATCTATTAGTTAGTTCTTTCAAGTAATTTTTATTATCATTTTTTCTAAATGATATTATCTAATTTCTTAAAAGATATCACAGTCGTATCTTACTAGATCAACCAATGCAAATAGAAATTGATGAATGCGTCTATTGGATACTACATACTGTTGTAGCAAGTGATTTACTAAAATATAATCATGTTACCGTCAGAGAAGAAAACCTTGAATTTATTGTTGTTGAGGCAAAAAATTATTGTATTGACCTGACTGGATTGACAAAAATAGAAAAAATTACTGGAATGAAGCTGCTACAGATGAAATCATATAATGGAACCTCACATCTCTGGTTTGGTAGGAAAATGAATCTAGTTTCCCAATCACATTTTACTAGATAGCCCGAATTTTGTAAAAATTAGTTAATTAATTTAGTCTAGTGAAATTATTATTCAATATATTAAAAGTTAGCACAATCAATTGTGATTTCTGATATGTATCTTTTTGATTTATCCAGTGTTATTATTTTGAAGTCCAAAATAGCATGAATGGCATTGTGATTTTGCATGTATAACTCCCAAGTTACCGCATGTAGTACATTTTTTATCATAATCAATCGTAGAATCAGATGATTTTATCTTTTGCATACATTTACCGCATACAGGAGCTTCAAGTGCATAACTTGAAAGAAAGCCTTTTCCACATTGATTACATCTAAGACTATACATCTTTCCTTTTGGTCTCCATTTCTTAAAGATGTCCGTAATTCTCATATTGATTAATAGCATTGAAAGACCTTATTAACGTACATTAAACCTCTACTGAGTTTAGTCAACCGTTCAATTCAGTGAATTCAATGACTGTTTATATTATAGTTAACTACAACCTACAATACTAATCAAAAGTATGAGCTTTTCATTCAAATTGCATCCAAACAGCGAATATCTAGTGTGATTTTTATTTAAAGTAAATATATTAATAATCAAGATACTAAATAGGTAAAAAAGACATTGAAAAATGAAAATAATACTTTGAACGATTTCACGAAAGATGATATTATTGAAAAATGGAAGAAATTACAAAATTTTCCAACACTAGGTATGTTTAGTGCCCTAAATAAGGATTACAAGGAATACTTGGAAGATATGCTAGAGCTGAATCGTATACTGATGGATCTACAAAAGTATCTATCAAATTACTGGCTGCAAATGTCAAAAACTCAATTTCATGCGATTGGAAACGTACTTTTGAAATCTAGATCCGATCCGAAATTCAATGATACTGATTCTGAAAAATTTAGGCTGCTTGTAATTGATGCCTTTGAAGAAGCCTATAGTTCTTTATTTTCATCAAAAGAGTTTGCTGTAGCGTACAATGAAGTATACTCAAAGCAGCTCGATTATGTAAATTGTATTAACAAGATAGTTGAAAGAAATCTTAATTTATTAAACATCCCGACAAGGACGGAATTAGATGAGGTTCTAAAAGATCTACAAGAAATGAAGAAGACTCTGAGAAATATAAAAAAAGCGTATGAAAAACCTGAAAGAAAATGAATTATTGTTATGATATAAATGACAATCCAGAATAAGAATACTCAAAATCGGAATCTAACCGAATACTCAAAGATATCCAAGACTGTCGAGTTACTCTCTAGAGGTAATTGTATATCTGTAGGTGATACTCCAAATGATATCGTGTGTGAGACAAGATTATATCGACTCTTACATTACCACAGCCTCGTGAAAAAGGTTTCTCCAACTCCTATTTTGGTTGTTTATGCATTGGTCAACAGATCATACGTACTAGATCTGCAGCCAAACAAAAGCTGGATCCGTCATCTTCTAGCACAAGGTTTTGATATTTATCTACTTGATTGGAAATCACCGACTAGGATGGACAAATACGTCTCATTCGACGACTATGTTAATTCCTACATTGACGATTGTGTAGAAATAGTTCAAAATAATAATTCTGCCGATAAAATTACTCTTCATGGATACTGTATGGGATCCTCTATGTCAGCCATGTATACTTCCTTGCACCAAGAAAAAATTAAGAATTTGGTCACAATCGCGCCGGTCATCGACACAAGTAAAGATTCAACTGTTATTGCAAACATTTCCAGACAAATGGATATTGATAAATTAGTATCTACGATTGGTAACTTACCTCCAGAAAAACTCTATGAATGCTTCTCGTTATTGAAACCATTCAAACAGGGAGTTAACAAATACTTTAATCTAATTGAAAACATTGACAATGAATCGTTTGTGCAGAATTTTTTACGAATTGAAAAATGGTTGTATGATACTCCTCCAATAGCAGGTGAAACAATAAAACAATGGATAAATGATATCTACAAAAATAACATGTTATTTAAAAACCAGTTTAGATTAGGGAAAGCCATAGTAGACCTTAAAAAAATTAATGTTCCGCTTCTAAATATTGTTGCAGAGGAGGATCATCTTGTCCATCCGGAATGTAGCGTTCCCTTAAATGAGGTAGTATCCAGTGAGGATAGGAGATTAATTCGGTTCCATACCGGACACGTGGGTTTAATTGCAAGTAGCTATTCACAAAATAACGTATTACCAAAAGTAGGACAATGGCTTAAAACACGTTAAGCTAATTAGTAGTCAGTTCAATTAGCGGTTAATGGACTGAACTAAACGTCTTCAATTACAAATCACTTGTCGGAGTTATTCTTGTGTTTTCTTTCAATAGGAATTACTATGACTTGAACAAGGTCACCGTCTTCAATTTTCAATGCCTGTCTT
>JAATVN010000046.1 GCA_014523595.1 Nitrososphaerales archaeon TH5888
AGTAGATTTAACCGCTATTCCATCTTTGGCTAGTTATGTTAAAAAAAATATTACACTAAACAACCCCATAGTCATTTCCCCAGATGAAGGAGGAATAGAAAGAGCTAGAAAATTCGCAGGAATTATCGACGTAAATATGCTATCATTAATCAAAACACGAGATAGATTCACAGGCGACATATCGGTTTCACTTAGTGAACAACAAACACTGAAAAAAAGAGACGCTCTTATTGTAGATGATATGATAAGTACAGGTAATAGTATTATAAAAGCGACTGAAATACTGAAAAAAAATAATATTGGTGATGTATCTGTAATATGTACTCATGCACTCTTACTCGATGATGCCAAAGAAAAATTATTCAAAGCAGGTGTTAAGGAAGTAATATCTACTAATTCAATTCCCAATGATTTTGCTAAAGTTGATTTAGGCAGTTTAATATCGAATTATTTCTTAGATCAATAATGCCTAGTTTTTAACAGGCAAGGCAATGTTTCCCTTTATACTTTTATGATTATTGTTACCTGATTATTGACAGTTTTATCCAGCTCATCAGTTACTGCTTTTAGGACATGTGCAGAAGACGACAAACTAGAAAAATCCAAAATTCTTTTTCCATCAACAATATGAATCTGTGGAGCGAGTTCATCTTTTGACAGACCATGTTCATTCATTAATGAATGAATTTTTTCTTTCATCTCTTGGGGACTACCACTGTATATATCTGCATTTTCAATAGATATTCTAACATGACCATATTTATCTAGTACTAAAACAGGTTGCTTTCTTGATTTCAAAAACAATTTCTTTTTATGTATTTCACACGCAAAAATGTAATAATCTTTCATATCAAATATTCTATGCACACCTTCATTAATACCAAATAACTCACACGCCAATACCTTTGCTTCCTCATCATCAATTTCTTTTGCATCATTGATCCCCACATCTAACTTCATATTACCATAAACAGTAACACGCAAAAGAGATTTTTCACCTATATATTCGGATTGAGTAGAAATTGATTCAGGAAGTGCACCCTTAGAAATTGCAATTTTTTCAACTTCCTGAACAAAAAGTGATATGTCATCGGGTGTAGGATTTTCTATTATCTTTTCCCTCTCTTCCCGTATTGACGTGGTACAAACACCAATAGAGGAGATGACTTCCGAATTGTCAGCGATTCTATATTGACAATCCAATTTCCTTGCAATCATTGGAACAAGGACCGATGCACCTCCACCACCACCTATTAATACAAATTTATTATCTTTTAATTTGTATTCTCTCATTAAAGTTCTAATTGTCTGGAGTATCTTTCTACTTGAAATATCAAGAATTTTATTAGCTACTTCTTCCATATCCATACCTAATCTCTGTCCCAAAATTGATAACGCCAGTTGCGCAGATTTTTGATCGCCTTTTGCATAATCATTGTCAGGGACTATACCTAAAGCGTTGGCAGCACAAGTATTGGTTATTGCAAACCTTTTACCAGCACCAACTTCAATTCCTATATAATCAATCGGGTCTCCTTCTCTAGGCATAAATGTTACTATTTGTCCTCCTTCCAATTCTTGGGGTTCAGCAAAACATGAATATTTCAAACCGGAAATATGAGCAGACCTAGGTCCCACATCAGTTATCTTTTTCCCCGACCATCTCACGAGAGAACCACCAGCTATTCCGACTACTCTCACATCTAATGACTTTATGCATGTTGGATGTTCCATTATGGTAACGTATTTGATCTCAGGTTTACCATTTTTTATTACACAAATATTTGTTGATGTACCTCCAACTTCTATGAAAATGCCATTAAGTATTCTTAAATGCAGTAGAGCTCCTGCAACACTTGCAGCAGGTCCTGATAATACAGTTAAAATTGGTTTAGTTTTAAAAGTATTCATATCAGTCAGACCGCCATCACCCTTCATTATTGTAAGTGGAGCAGAGATTTCTTGTTGACGTACCGCTTTCTCAACGTATTTTGCAGTGCTAATAGCCTTTAATAATATACTAGCGTTTATTGCGGCGGTCAAGGTCCTTATTTCAAGACCATATATTCCCGTCAATTCATGTCCTGCAGTTGCTGGTAGGTCTGATTTTTGCATAACGTATAATTCATTACTAGGATCATCAACACCATACGCTTCACTAACTATGAGGACCTCTGCTCCCTCTTCCTTCAATTCTTCTAATATTTGAGAAATCTCTTGTTCATCTAAGAACTTTGAAGTATCCAAAAATCTATAACATGTTTTCAAATATTTATTCGGTCCGAGTTTAACATTACCTAAGTTTGTTCTTTTCATGATATCATTTTTTTCTAAACCTACCCCCATACCAATAATTCCAACCTTTGTTGTGTCACCCTCTAATAATGCATTAACAGCCTGAGTTGTACTATGAGATATTAATTCAATATTTGATTCATTAATACCCTCTTTGCGAATAAGTTTGATTAGTGATTCTACAATACCAGTTGATACTCCCTCTTGCGAGAAATGTGAAGTTGGAACCGTAACCTTCCCGATTATCCTACCAGTATCCATATCTATTGCTACTGATTTGGTAAACGTCCCCCCAACATCAACACCAATTCTTACCCTGTTCATCATGAAAACCGAATGATATTTTTTCTCATCATCATTTATTATTTAAATCCTGTTAGGTTTGGGTGAAACAAAATCTTTAGGTTTGGGTGAAACAAAATCTTGGTATTACCAACAGCAAATTGTTGTGTGGTAGAGCTAATATGATACTAATTTCAAAAGTTCCTGCTGATCTTTTAATGTAGGCATCCAATCGATATTTCCCGTTCTTCTTTTTGAATTATCATTCAACGCCTCAATTAAGCGTCTGATAATTTCTTTGCTTGACGTTTTTGTAGTGTCAAATTCAATAATTTTTTCCTTTCCAAATTTTCTTATGCTATCATATAAGGTTATTCCAAGAATCTCACTAGTTATATTTTCCCTAATTTTCAAAATTGTATAGTTTCTTTCTTTAAATGTCTGTAAAAGATGTTGTGGTGAACGTCGTAAAACCACGACTAGATCCGCCTGACTGGGGATTAGTAAGTATGGAGCAAGATGTCCTGAAATAATCACATCATCATATTGTTTTAATTCCTTCCTAAGCATTAGAGATGCTTTTTTTATATAGACATCATAGACACCTAATGCCTTATCTGGGAATACGACCTTGTTTTTTATTACAAATTCATTTAAATTGACTATCTTAAATCCTAGTCTTTTTGACAACAAACCACTAATAGTACGTTTTCCAACTCCCGGATTGCCTGTAATGACGATTCTTGACAACTTTTAATATTACAGTAACTCTAATTTTATTCTGTCGTTTTTAATTTGTTATTAATTCCTACTAAAAGGAGAAAAATGAAAGACTTAAAACCCGTCTGCTTAAACAAATGCTTATTAAATGAAAATAACTATTTTAGGCTCCGGCAAAGAAGTAGGGCGTTCAGGATTTTTGGTAACAACAGACAATACCAATACTTTGTTAGATTATGGCGTGATGTTAAAGAAGGAACCATCTTTTCCAATTCATGTTAGACCAAAAGATATTAGCACAGTCGTTCTTACGCATGCTCATCTGGATCATTCGGGATATATTCCGTCACTTTTTTTATCCAATTCTAATATCTCAGTCTTAGGAACAAATCCAACTTTCGAACTTTCCGATTTACTTATTGAAGATATGCTCAAAATTTCTGGA